>JBAWXY010000101.1:0-9282 GCA_037143835.1 Bacteroidota bacterium | reverse complement strand
CGGAGAGGATTAAATTTATCAAGTCTGAAAACAAAGCGAATCCTCTCTTTGAATGATCCGGTTATTGCGTTAATGTTGTCAGAAACAAGCAAAGGGAAATAGATCTCGAAAAAGTTCCATATGCCTGCTTTTAATCCTGCTTCAAAGAATAGTAGTGATTTATCAGTTGCTCCGATACCATGATCGTTCAGTAATAAGTTAACAAAGGGTTTTACAGGAATCCGTGAAGCCTTTCCCGGCAGGGTGCTGGTTAAAGAGAGTGAACAAACCCAACGGCTATATCCAAGGCTGTTATTGACAGGAGATGCTAATCCTCCTTCAGACAGAGTCATCTGTCTCGACCAGAAGGTTTTAGGAAACTCGCTGAAACGATCGGGGTATACCCCCTGGTATAAATATTGTTCACGACCGCTCCTGCCACTTGCAGAAAAAGCATAAAACGGATCTGTAGAAGCATTTTTCAGCATGGTTCCTGCAAATATTCTTACTTCCAGGCCGTTATCTTTACCATGATAACTGTATTTATAGTTTAACTCCAGCGATGTCTTCTGAAACGACTTACCTGATTCAAAAGAAACCAACATGTTGAAGGGATCGATTATTCCGGTTCTTTCCATCAGGTATCCGAACTGCAGATATGAACGCATCTTTGCCTCCGTGAGAAATTCAATCTGAATAAGGTCTGATGCAGTAATATAATACCCAAAGACCTTCCGATTGACAGGATTAGTCATTTTATCGGATCTGAAAGAAAAGTCTAATCCTATTTTCGCTTTATGATAGGCCTGATTTCCCGGCGCACCGAATTGTGCTCCTTCCAGCGTAAATGTCGCAAGCCTGATGAAATTGTCATAAGGAGTTTTGTTGATTGAAATTTTCCCATAACCGGTAAGTCCCGGATTACGGAAGGTATAGAAAGGAATAACAAAATATTCTACTGGTTTGGGTATGAGTGTCCCATTATGTAAAGCCACGCCGGCCATAAAGCCATCTGCACGGTTCCAGTCAAAAGCTGGAATATATATCAAAGATCGCTTGCCGGAATCCTCAACAGTATATAAGAACTGGGATCGAACAGGATCGGTTCTGCGGAAAATACCTGATGTCCGGATGTTATTATTGAGCCTGAATAATTCGGTCATCTTATGTCCCGGATCAATTTTTATCTCAGAATAATTATTCAGTGGTGTATTGACCCATTTCTTTCCTTCAAAGCCATCTTCCCAATTTTCTGAAAAGATTGAATCTCCAGTTACTCCTGCAATCAACAATGGTGCTTTCAATTCACCCATGTTTTTTATAAGTAACTTCTGGTTCTCAATGCGAACCATTTTATAATCGAGCCTCTTGGTTGTACCCATAAAATCATCAAAAAACCAAGAGAGATCTTTAGCCGTATGGGATTCAAAAACCGCCCTGAGATCTTCCGGCAGGGGATGCCTGTTTTTCCATGTACGGTAGTAATCATGTATAATGGAATCAAAGAGGGAATCTCCAAGATAAGTCCGCAGATAGTTAAAACCCTGCGCGCCTTTATTATAGATTATGCTGCCGTAATTCGCGTAGCTGTAATCAGGAGCTGCAAGATTAACAGGCTGTTCTAAGTTCCTGCGGGCCCTAACAAGCCACTCGAGCTCCTGAATTCGTTGTACCGGCATTTCTTCAATGTGAAAAAACTCTGCCAGTTTCCTGTTTTTAAAACTAAGTTCCCAAAGCTTCTTTCCCGGATATCTTTCATCCATATATCTTGATTCATATGCACTTGCGATGCTTTCATCCATAAAAGGGAATCTGCGTTCATCGGATCCGATTGCGCTGTAAAACCAGCTATGACAAATTTCATGGGCTATCACTTCATCTAACAGGTAAGGATCTTTTGCAAGACCTATAACTGTCAGACCAGGATATTCCATCCCTGCCCCGGAATTAAGCGCACTCTGAATTGCTGTAAAAGTATTATAGGGATAGTCCCCATTCCATTTTGAAAAATACCAGATAGCATTATTTACGTATGAGATGGCATTCATCCAGAGTCGTGCTTCCTGATTAGTAAACATCGCCCATGTAGTTACTTCCCTGCCGGAGTCTGGGAGCTTTACTTTTCCTTTTAGTACATGGAATCTCTTATCAGCAAACCAGGCGAAATCATGTATCTGATTCTCCGTATACCGCAAAGTCTTCATCTGATTTGATGATGGCGGGAAATCTGCCCCTCCGGAGTCTGGTGTTTTCATCCAGGAGGTATCTGCAGAAAGCATATCAAGCAGTTTCATTTCCTCTTCATTCTGCAGGTTACCTGTTGCACCAACTACATAATTAGCAGGCAGAGTAATACTTACATCAAAACTGCCAAATTCCGAATAGAACTCACCCTGATCTAAATAAGGCATTTGGTGCCAACCGGATTTGTCATATACTGCTGGTTTGGGATACCATTGAGAGATCTGATATGATTCCCCGATATGACCTAATCGTGAAGTTACTCCTTTTGGAATTTTTATATGAAAAGGTGTGGTTATGTATATTGTATCACCAGGCTTAAGAGGCTTATTAAGAATGAGCATGCAAATATCAGGGAACCCTGACAATAAATTCCATTGAACGCGATAACCTTCTACCTCAAAGTCCAAAGAATCAATATATCCTCTTAATTCCGGATCCTTGAACAACTTTCCCTTCCCCTCCCGGTTGAAAATCTCTCTGGCTAATTCGGTTTTATTGTCTGAATATGCATTCGGCCAGAGGTGAAAATATAAAAACCCAAGAGTGTCAGGAGAGTTGTTAATGTACTCAACAGATTCGAATCCATTCAATTCATGCTTCGTATCATTAAGAGTCACATGAATTTTAGTATTTACCTCCTGCTGAAAATATTCCTGCGATGAAGCCTTTATAAAAGGCCAGAAAATTCCAAGACTGAGGAGCAAATATCGCCTGAAAACATATTTAATAATGCAATTTAACATTTAATAATCTTACCTGAAATGAAATATCCTGAGGCTGTAAGCATACATATATATATCCCGCGTTGAACAGGGGCCCCGTTGTCATTACACCCGTCCCATATTAATGCCTGATATCCGGGTCCTTGAGTCTCATTTAAAAGAGTGCGGATTTTAAGACCCGTTACTGAGAAAATTGAGACAGAAATATGGCTCTCATCAGATAATGTATATGAGATGGTTGCAGAGTATTTCATCGGATTTGGTGTCACTTTCAAGTACAGCCCGGTTTGTTCCCTGATTTTTTCAACACCCAACTCACCGGATTCTCTGACAATTGCAGTATCCAGATTTGAAATATGGATATTGTCGAACCACATCTGTTTTCCTGTTGTTCCGGTATATTCGGTTGAGATTTCAAATTTGTCAATTGCCGCCCAGTCGAATTTACCCTCAGGGTTGTACCAAGTGCCATTATCCCATGCTCCCCGTTCGGTTAATCCTGTTAATGGTATGCGTACGTGGTGCCATTTTCTGTCCCATGCTACATCGGTTTCATCAATCGTTTCTCCCATGCGCCATGGATGATCCCCCGGAATTTCTGTTTTGGTATCCATAAACCGGATATCAAATTTTATACCCGGTTGATTTCCTTTTACCATGAAATCAACCGCGTAACCTCCGGCAAACAGCAAAGAAAGATCCTTGTCGGGTTTAAAGTCAAACACTATGGCATTGTACTGGCTAAAGTCTTTCCAGGAAAGAGAGTAATGATCATTATTTGGCAAATCGGGTGAATAGAAGTTAATCGGGCCACTGCTGTAACTTCCATCATTAATATAAGGTCCGATGAAATCAGAGTAAATAATAAAACCTGCCGTGTCCGGATGAATTGAAAATGGGGTCTGAGATGGTACATTAAAACCCAGTGATTGCAGTAATTGGACATTCAGATCATGTTCAAACAAATCATTCGATCCTTTATTGAACAATCCGAATCCTCCTTTATAATCCCAGATTGTCCATGGAATATTATTCTCTTCAAGATATTGCCTAACAATATTGTACCAGTAAGTCCTGTCGACCTGGCTGCTGTTCGGAATATAAACTCCGAATTCGCCACAGAAAATTTTTACATGCCTGCTGTTTCTGAAACTGATTGTGTTGTCGATCAATTGTTTAACACGACTTACTGTACCTTCATTCAGATAACTGTTTAATCCACTTTCAATCCAGGTACCCTTAAGACTGGCAGGGCAGACAGGCATCCTTGCAGCATCATATGGGAAAGGAACGCCTGAAAGAGGCTCCATAGATGGAGAGACCCATGATGCACCCTGGTGTGTAAACATGAAAGGATCATAAAAATGAAAAGTGTAGAGTAGGTTGGTATCAGCGTAAACAGGAAGATTCCGGAGTTCCGTATATGAATTGTATCCTGACCCACCGACTACAATCGTATGTCTGATATCTTTTGCACGAATAGCGTTAATTATCTGGTTTTGTATGGTACCCCAGGTTGCTGTGGATATTCCATGTGGTTCATTCAGGATTTCATATAAGATGTAATCGGATCGGTCTTTGTAATGCATAGCCGTTTGCGACCAGACTTTTGTAAGAATGTTTCCAATGTCGGGACTTGTATTCACGTTGGGATCAAAACTATGGTTATCAATCATAAGATAAATATGAAGCTGTTCGCACCACGTGACCACCGAATCGAGAAATGAAACATACAAAGGATCAAGTGTGTAAGAAGGACTACCGGAGGTCATGCTATGCATATTGACCGGTAACCGGATCACATCGCACCCAAGACTTTTAATGTTGATAATATCCTGTTTTGTAAATCTGGTAAACTGAATTTGCCCCGGATAATCTACCTGAAACCAGCCAGTAAGATTAACACCACGGCTGAAGGGAGCCTGCGAACTTGCTGAGATGACAAATAATAAGCAAATTATAATCAGAATCCACTTTTTGTTTTCTTTCATCTCAATGACATATTTATTCTTAAATTGTTGAGCTATCCGGTAGTTTAAAACTAATACTAAAGTAAAGACAATTTTTGCTTCATCCAATTTTGAAAATAATATCTTAAATTTAACAGGTTATGAATGGTATATTTATTTTAATAAATTTAAATTTAAACACATGCAAAAATTCATTACTTCTTTACTATTTGTAATATGCTGTACGGCTTTCTCTCAAACGCCTGAACTTTTTTCAGAGAAATCTGGCAACGCGTTGCCGGTTCGTGGTTTTTGCATTGCTGCACCACAATCAAAGGATCTCGATGAGTTTGTTAAATTCATAGATGAAGAACTTGCCCCGAGATCGGTAAATACCCTGATCCTCAGGGTGGATTATAATTATCAGTACGAAAGCCATCCGGAGCTGAGAGATTCAGGAGCTCTTTCAAAAAATGAGGTTAAAAAACTTGTAGAAGTTTGTAAAAAAAACAATATCCGTATAATTCCACAGGTCAATCTGCTCGGGCATCAGTCGTGGGCTAACAGAACAGGAAATTTATTGAAGGTTTATCCTGAATTTGATGAGACTCCCCTGGTAAAGATGCCTGAGAAATATGTCTGGCCAAATGCCGATGGATTATACTGTAAAAGCTATTGCCCGCTTCACCCCGATGTTCATAATGTTGTGTTTGCCCTTGTTGATGAAATATGCGATGTATTTGAGGCTGAGGCTTTTCATTCTGGTATGGATGAAGTGTTTTATATTGGAGAAGAACAATGTCCGCGCTGTTCAGGCAGAGATAAAGCAGAACTTTTTGCAGGTGAGGTTACGGCTATACGCAATCACCTGGCTCTTAAGGGGAGGAAGCTTTGGATGTGGGGCGACCGCCTGATTGATGGAAAAACCACAGAATTAGGTGAATGGGAAGCAAGTTTTAATAATACACACAGGGCTATTGATATGATACCTAAAGATGTGGTCATATGCGACTGGCATTATGAAAGGCCTGATCAGACCCCCGTATATTTTGCAATGAAGGGATTAAATGTTGTTACATGCCCGTGGCGCAATCCTGGAAATGCTATTCTCCAGGCACAGGATATGGTAAGATTCCGGAATCATTCCACCCCTGAAATGAAAGATCGTTTTATGGGCATGGTACAGACAGTCTGGTCGGGTGCAGGGCAGTTTCTTGACAGCTTTTATGGCAGGAGACCGGAAGCTGTAGTGAACACACCGGTAAATTGCTTTAAGGCATTATACGATGAAATTCAGAAAATGTCAGCCTTAAAATAAATAAGTTCAGCGTTTCGCGTTTCGTAAACAATTTCTACTTGTAGGTCCTTGTCATTGAGGAAGGTATAACTATCACAAAATCAGCCTGCCCCTTATTTTCCTCATCCATTTTATCTATATCATCCTGAAGGACTGTGGTAATAGTTGCAACTTTGATTAAAGGATTATATTTTTTCAGATACCAGATAATTCCCATATGCCTGTCGGAATGATAACTGCCATTGTAATGGATAGCCATCTGACCCTTCTGCAGATTATTTACGATCGACTTTGCCATTGTTGCATCTTTTATAGCCTGAGCTTTTGGCAGATTTGCACTTACTTTTTTCTCCATAGCACCTCCGATTGAACCGCCCATAGAGAGCATATCTTTGTAGCAGGCCAGTGTAGAATCATATTCCACAGGAAGAGGAGCAATGTATTTCAATGCTTCTGGTGAAAGTTTCTGGAGGGCCTCGAATCCTCCCGATGCAACAACTGAAGCATACCGGCGTGGGATATTGGAGGCCACAAGTCTTAAACCGTTCTCCCTGGCAAAATTAAGGAGAGGTTTATAATCTGTCGAATAATTTTTCCATAAACGGACCTCGCTCTCAAAGGATGATTCCTTTATTATTCCTGCAAAATATTCATCAATTAGAAGCTGGTTGTCAGTCTCAAACATTTCAGCTGCAAGAACCAGATTCTTTCCTTTTTCTGAGAAAATATCTTTTGTTATTTCAAGTTCAAGCCAATGGGCAACAGGGTTATCGTGCAGCTCCCCGAAAAAAACAACATCAGCCTTAATTACCTCTTTAAGGATATCTTTATAATCAGCATTTTTGCCTTCACCGGTAAATACTTTATAGGTTGGTTTGTCCTGTGAAAACAAGGATGAAGACAAAGCCAGAAAGAATAAAATAGAAGATAATTGCATATTCATTTATTTTATGAGGATTTATTAATTAGTTGCTCAAAGGAAAGCAAAATCATTTTAAACCAAACCGGTAGCTGAACTTAATAAGAAAAACATTATGAGGTTTATTTTCGCCTGTATCAAAGAGATCGCCCAGATCATTGAAAAGATCAAGATTTCCGGAACCGTTTGAACTGCTCCTCGTCTGGCTCCAGACCAGGTATACTGATGACCCCGGGTTGTATTCCCACCTTACAACCAGGTTAGAAAGAAACTCCTGTACATTAAAATCTCTCTTATCGAAGCTGTAGTCAGTTGTTCCGTCAATATTTTCATCAACATTATATTGATTCCCTTCAAGGCTGATCTGTCTTTGGGAATATGTCCAGAAACGATCATTGTATCTATCTGCCATCGGCTCAAATATGAATTTATGATCATAGTACTTTCCGGTTGCAACAAATGGTTGTCCCCAGTACTGAAATGTAAGATTCGGGCTCAGGTTCAGATTTACCCTGAATGATGTGCTTATGGTTTTCCTGTCGATACTGGCAAAAATGTACTTATCCTTGCCATTATACTCTATTTGGGATACGTACTGAAGTTCGGAGAATGACTTGCTGAAACCCGGACTGATAGTAAGCACAAGATAATTGATTGGTTTATAAGTTATGCCGAATCCGGTGTTCAGATCCCTTGAATCTTTTTCATTGCCTTTTGATCCATTTAAATAAACATCAAAGACCAGTTTTTTACGATTATCTGTCGAGAAGCCGATACGTGCATTCGTACTTCCGGGTAATTTCATCATCGGGCCGCCGCGAAGCATTCCTGTGGAAAGTGATGAGCTGCTTATGTTTCCTCCGGTCCATACATTCCAGTAATTTTTCAGCCCCATGTTGGCATTCCATTCAAATCCTTCGCCAACCCAGTCACCACCAAAATTATTGACAGCATAAAAATCTGCATTGATATTATAACTTCTGTAAATCCATTTAGGTTCCCATTGATTGTATCCTGCCCAAAGGACAGATAAAATCTGATCTGCCTCACGGATATAGCCAAGGTCATTTGTTTCAAAACCTGGTGTTTTCCATATTGTTGCACTCATGAAATTCCAGTGTCCGTTTAGTTTCATTATCTGCATCCTTCCCCCCGATCCGGCAAGTGAGGTCCGGCTTGTATCCAGAACAGTATAGTCGTTATCAGGTCGCTGGAAGTAATGTGCAGAAGATCTCTGTGTATTCTCTAATGCTTTTTTTGTTCCCTCTACAACACTAAAAGCTGCATTCAGGTTAAACATCCAGTTTTTCTCTTTGAAGTATTGCGTAAAATCAGCTCCTCCTGTATAGGCTGCCTTATGCATAAAGTCACTCAGATTAGCATCAAGATCTCTGTTTGTGCTGGTAAAAATCCCGCCAATGATAGTATTGCCGGCGTTAATGTCTTTCTGCACACGGCCTACAAGGTAATTTGTAAATGGCTCAACTGTCTCGTATTTTCTTCCGCCAAGTGTATCAATTTCAGCCTTTTCTTCAGCAGTCATAGCTTCGACGAAACCCAGTGAAAGTCCGTTTTTAGTCTTTCCGGTAAGTTTGGCTGCTCCCAGTATAGTTGTGTTGGTTGGAATATCAGCACTCCATCCGTCTTTAAGGTCGGGATATCCATGTGGCTGGCGACCTATCCTTCGGGAGTAGAATAGATTATCGTTACCAACACCTCCATCACCAATGCCTAAGCCAAAGTTTGTGATATTATTACCTTCAATAAAAAAGGGACGCTTTTCGCTGAAGAAAGTTTCATAAGCCGATAAGTTAACTTGCGAAGGGTCTGCCTCCACCTGCCCGAAGTCGGGATTAATTGTCAGGTCCATTGTCATATTATTTGTGACCCCTATCTTGGCGTCTATACCGCCATTTAACCCTGACACTTTTCCCTTTGACAGGAATGGATTTTCAGGTACTGCTTTAAAGGTTTCAGCTTTTGCAACTCCATAGGGGGTGACATCAAAAATCTTTCTGGTTTTTATTTGTTCTAGTCCTGATAATTCGCCAAAAAGGTGAACAATTCCGGGAGCATCTTTTGGAATATGTTGCCAGAAACTTGTTTCATTCTTGCGGTACAAAACCCTTGCTACCTCCAGACCCCAGGTATCTCCGGAATTTTTTTCAAATC
>JBAWXY010000100.1:0-9390 GCA_037143835.1 Bacteroidota bacterium | reverse complement strand
GATCATCTGCAACACACTGTTGATGAGGGAAATTCCTGTGGTCATGTACTTAACAGGGCTTTACTTTGTTATAAAAATGATAAGACAAAAATGGTTCTTGAAGCTGGATGTGAGGTTTTTAATCCCGATTTTGAAGATAAAATATTTGTTATCGGGAAAAATATTTACACAACCGGCAGTGAATTCAGTAACAGCTACATTTCAACTAATGATTCCCTGCCTGATACAGCAATGAAGTTCATTAACAGCCCTTACATCTGGGGAGGGCGGATCCCCTCGGGAATTGATTGTTCAGGACTTTGCCAGCTTGTTTATAAGATACATGGTATTGCTATTCCACGCGATGGCAGAGTACAGGCTGAAGAGGGTAAAAATATTGACTTCATAGATGCTGCGGAGCCCGGTGATCTTGTTTTTTTCGATAACGAGAGAGGCCGGATATCTCATGTTGGAATGATCCTTTCAAGAGGATTGGTTATCCACGCATCGGGCAGGGTAAGGATAGATTCGATTGATCACCAGGGCATTTATAAATCTGAAATCGGTGGCTACTCGCATAAATTGAGGACAATAAGGAGGATTGTTTAGCGTTTAGCGTTTAACCATAAAAAAAGGCTGCTCTTTCGAGTCAGCCTTTTTTGTATGATTGTTAAAGAAACTGTTCAGTCATTAATTTTGAACAATTAATTTATTTGCAAGTACCTCCGACAATGGAATGGGCCAGATATAGCTTTTGGAAGTTGTAGGTACGGGATTAACTGGTCCTTTTCCCGGAATAGGCGATACCGTGCGCATTATATCCATATTCCTGATACCCTCACCAAGGAATTCAATATTCCTTTCAAGCATAATCTTATCAAGAAATGCTGCAAGATTTGCAAAATTTCCTGCAACATAGGTTCCTCCGCTTGCTCTACCGCGAACAGCATTAAGAAGTGCGATAGATCTTGCAGTGGCACTACCGGCAGCACGTGATTCAGCTTCTGCAACGTTAAGCAGGACTTCTGAATACCTTATTACAGGGACATAATCTACAAATACCGGTGCTTTGAATTTATTCAGCCATGTTTTTCCAGCATTAACAATGAGCAGGTTTCTCCTGGTATCGACTGTGATCCACCCGGCATTATTTAAAATTCCGGTAGATATTAAACAGTACTCAGGGTTGGTGTTGGCTGGGGGAGAATAATAATATCCCAATTGATTCTGAGTACCAGGTGCATCAGTAGCAACCATTGGCATGGAAAAAATTGATTCATTTGTGATCCATGGTGAAACAAATACAGTTGCAATATTCGCCTCTAATGCATTGGCTACCCCTGAAGTAGCTGTGAATGGAGCACTGGCCGGAACAATTTTATTTCCTTCTGTAACAACAGCTGTAAAGTTGTTCATATGAAGGAGAACCCTTGTTTTAAGAGCAATTACTGTATTCCTGTGTACCCGTGTAGTATTGAGAATCGCAGTGCCATTTGTCAATGCAACCATTGATTCCGCAGTGTTAAGATCGGCAAGAATCTGTGTATAAACCTCATTAACTGTACTTCTGGCCAGGTCATTATCGGCAGACGATTTATTTGCTTTTAACCTGAGTGGTACTCCTAGCTCAGCCCCGGCTCCCATATTATAAGGCTTGGCATAAAGCTGTAAAAGATCAAAATAGCAAAGGGCTCTCAAGGTTAATGCTTCACCTTTAAACTGGTTGTACTCAGCCTCAGTGATAACTGCTGCTTTTACCGGATCAAGTCTGCTTGCATCCAGCCCCTCAAGAAAAACATTAATCCCGTTAACAGCTGCATAAACTGCTACCCATAAACCATCCACTTCATTTGTGCTTTCAGTAACATTGTTTTGCCATGTTTGATAGCCAGTTACTCCATTAGCAAGGAGATTATCAAAATCATTAGCTCTGATATCGTTGTATATCAAAAATCTACCACCGCGGTATTGGCCGTTTTTCATTCTGTCATATAATCCATTTACCTGCCCTACAATCCGGTCCTTGGTATCGAAAGCTGTCAAATCTGAAATGCTGGTTTTAGGAACAGGATCCAAGTTTTCTTTGGAACATGAACCTGGTAAAAGCATTACAAAAATTAATACAAAAAATTTAATTATATTTTTCATAATTCCGTTTCTTTAAAGATTTTCCACTAGAAATTTACATTTATACCGAATGTATATGTTCGTGCCTGGGGAGCTGTATTTCTATCAATTCCAGGTGACAAATTAGTATCGCCATTCGTAGAAACTTCAGGGTCCGATCCTGTGTACTTTGTAAATACGAAAGCGTTAAATAACTGAGTATACAACCGGATAGATTGTATTCCCAATTGGGAAGGCAGTTTCTTAAATGTGTAACCCATACTTAAATTCCTGACTTTAACATAATCACCTCGTTCAACATTCTGTGATGCTACCATAGTGGAACCGTTTGATAAATTATCACCAAATATTGGTTTGGGAATGTCAGTTATATCGCCAGGGAGCTTCCAGGCTGTTTCATACACTTCAACAGAATTATTCCAGAATCTTTGATCTCTTAAACCTGCTTTCGATCCAAAATAATTATAGAAATCAAATGCATAGGTGAGACTAACATTAAGATCAAACCCATAATAATTCAATGAATTTTCTAAACCACCATATATCTTAGGAATAGGAGAACCTAATGGTTTTCCATCAGTTGCAATACTGATTGCCGGTGCTGTTGTGCCATCGTCACGATAGGTCCAGTTGGACTTCCCGACAGGAACATAATTAGAAAAAAGCACTTCTCTGCCATCTTTATTCAGAAATATTCTGCGTCCGTTATCAGGATCAACTCCATTTGTCATTACTCCGAAGATCATCCCTATCGGATATCCAACCAAAGTACGGTTAGTTGTTTCGGTTGTACCACCGGAATATCCGGTTATATAATCTAAACCAGGAGCTAAAGAGGTTACCTCATTTTTTAAAGTGCTAAGGTTAAAAGTTGTAGTCCACTGCAAATTCTTTTTAGATATATTATAACTTGTTAAAAACAATTCAAATCCTTTATTAAACATTGAACCAACGTTTTGTGGAATAGTATTTCCCGGGATTCCCTTTGAAGGAGCCTGTGGAGTGTTAAGAATCAGGTTATTAATATCGTTGTAAAAATAACTCATTTCTACCTGTATCCTGTCTTTAAGAATTCCAAATGACAGGCCAAGATCGTACTTATCGCTGGACTCCCACTTTAAATCAGCATTACCAGCCTGTGAGAAGAATAAAGTCGGTACTAATGAATAAACCCCTGCACTGTATAAAAACAGAGAACCGAAATTGTCTATACCCGAAATATTACCAACACGTCCGTAACTTGCTTTCAGTCGAAGGTCAGAAACATATTCACTAATAGCACTTTTTATAAAGTTTTCTTCCGATAAGGCCCACATCAAAGAGGCACCACCAAATGTACCAAATTTCTTTCCTGGTGCAAGACCAGAGAATCCATCTCTCCTTCCACTTAATTCAATGTAATATTTTTTTGAATAATTAAAATTAACTCTGGTGAAGTATGAAATAAAATAGTTTTCTGTTTGTGAGAGACCTCCTGGATTTACTGGTGTGACCCAGGATCCCTGGTATGTCGTAAAGAAAGGATCTGCAACACTCTGCCTGTTCCCTCCCCAACCATTCACAGTTGTGAATTGCTCTTCAGCACCACCAAGCAGATTTACATTAAACCTATCAGCAAAGGTTTTCATATAATTGACTGTATTTGTCCAGGTCCAGCGGTTTCTCCTGTTAAACGTATTTGAAGCTGTTCCATTTAAAGAATACCCATCTCCCTGAATCGGAGATTGGAATGAGATGCCTTCTGTACCTATATTATCAATTCCGTAAATAGTCTTTAATGAAAGTCCTTTTAAGGGAGTAAGAGTGGCTGAAAATGTAGCAAGTAATCTCTCATTTTCGCTTGTGAATTTATTGTTTTCAATTACAGGAATTGGGTTAAGATAGCCTAAACTTCCCCCCGGGTTGCCCCATGTACCCAAATTGTTACCATTTAGATTCAGTTTACCGTCATTATAGACTTTAGGTGCTTCAGCAATGTTGTAAGGTCCAACTATTGGAGAAGTGACAAATGCCAATCGGGCAATACCTGAGGTATTGAATGCCTGCCCGGCCAAAGAGCCTGTATTTGGAGCTGCATTAAATGAATTTGTATATCCGAAATTGGCATTAAGAGATAAGTAATCAGTTACTTTCTGCTCAATATTTAATCGAACATTTTTTCTTGTGAACTGGTTTTTCACAATAATTCCTGCCTGATCAGTATATCCAACAGAGAGGTAATAGTTTGTACTTTTAGTCGCTCCGGAAATTGATAACGACTGATTTTGTTGGAATCCGGTTTTATAAATATAATCCGACCATTTTGTATCAATAGTGTTGCCGTTTGCATCTGTTGATAAGAAAAACATGGCTCCAGCATCAAGAGGAGTATTGTTTGGCGCAGCATTTAGAAGACGTATATCATTATAGTTCTTCCTTGCTAAATTCTTGTGTTCAACATATTGCGCAGCATTCATCAGATCAAAAAGTTTATAAGGTTTAGACCAGCCCACATAAACATCATAGGTGATCTTAGGTTTATCACTTGCTGCACCTCTTTTAGTAGTGATTAGAATTACTCCATTCGCAGCTCTTGATCCATAGACAGCTGTTGCAGAAGCATCCTTAAGGATTTCCATTGATGCTATATCTGCCGGGTTTATGTCGGCAAGAGTGTTCGAAGCAGAACTGTTTGATGAGACATCTCCTGTAAAAACAGGAACTCCATCGACAACGATTAAAGGAGACGAACTGCCGGTAATTGAATTATATCCGCGTACCCTGATAACCGGAGGGTTGTTTAAAACTCCATTGGGAAGGGTAATGCTAACCCCAGCAGCTTTCCCTTGCAAAGACTGGTCAAAACTCTGAACAGGAATAGATTTGATAGCATCTCCTTTAACTGAGGCAATTGAGCCAGCTATATCCCGTTTTTGGGTAGTACCATAGGCAACTACAACAACCTCATCAACTTTGAACAAATCCTGTTCAAGTACTACATCAATTTTTGTGCTGCCTTTTATTGATAACTCCTGGGTTTTGAAGCCAATAAAACTAAACACAAGTGTTTGGGCATTTGCAGGCACTGAAATGACATATTTTCCATCAGCCCCTGTAATCATACCAAGAGTAGTCCCTTTTACAATAACGGATACCCCTGGTAATGCAAGACCATCTTCGGAACTGGTCACAGTCCCCGAAATTTGCACTGTCTGGGCCATAACAAAAGAACCTGTCAGGAGCAACAGTGAAAAAAGCATAAGGATTTTTTTCATACAATCTGGTTTAGGTTATAAGTAAATATTCGCGCTGCTAATATATTTAATTATTTCATATGACAAATATCACAATTAAGTTTATTTAACCAGGAATAGCATTTTCTTAATTTAATTTGAATTTTAATTGAAATATATTAAGTATTTGTACCTATTAAGTAACCGCTTAAACTCCATCTCTCCTATTTTAGCTTTACCGGCTTGTACAAAACCTTTAACCTGAAGTTAAAAAAAAGGCTGCTCTTTCAGATCAGCCTTTTTTATTATTAATAAAATTAAGTGAAATCTTGTTACAAAGGATTCTGAACCATTAATGGATTAGAATCGATCTCCTGTTTAGGAATCAGGAAAGTGAAATTTTTATCACCGGCAGCGAAAAATCCTGCAGCATTCCACAAAGAAGTAGTATGGCCAAGGTTTGCTCTGTCTAAATCAAGATTCAGACGCTTAAGGTCAAAGAAGCGGAAACCTTCTCCCCATAATTCGCACCTGCGTTGCATTAAAATTTCCTGAATCAGCGGGGCACCGGTTAATACACTTTTTACATATGAAGGATCTCTTTTAACCACAAGGTTATATAATGCTGTCTGCGCTGCGGCATCTCTTCCACCCTGTCGGGCTATAGCTTCTGCTTCTATCAGATAAAATTCACCAGATTTCATATACAAATAGTCATTGGTCCATCCGGATGACGCAGTACTGGTAAATCCACCGTTTCCGGTAAATTTCATTCCAACCCTTGGCTTACCTGCAATTGTTTTGAACACTTTTTTGCGTTCATCAGTTGCGCTCATATAGTTAAAAATAGCTGTGCTTGCAAGTTTATGATTTCCAAGTGTAGCATAACCGCCAAAATACGGGTCTATCTGGGAGAAGAAAGAAGCATAACTGGTTTGTTGTTCGTCAATAAGAAATGCTCCCCACATCCATTCCGGATTACCAGATGCCTTGTTCCAACCATAACCATAGTTGGTGGTGGTGATTAAAGAATAGCCGGTACGCGCTGCTACTGCCATAGTTTCAGCTGTTGCATACTGACCCGTTGTCAATGCAACGCGCGCTTTAATACCCTGTGCAACTCTTAGATTTATCTCAGATGCATTGAGTCGCGTTGCGGTGGAGGTGGTGAAAAGAGCAATGGCAGCATCAAGATCAGTATTGATTTGAGTATAAACTTCTGCCACCGTCGATCTTGGTAAACCAACCTGTGTAGGTTCAACAACAAGCGGAATACCAAGATGACCATTTGCGCCTCCAACTACATACCTGTCAGCATATAGCTGTACCAGTTGGTAGAAACTGAATGCCCTGTAAGTAAGAGCCTGCGCTTTTATGAATTGCACCTTAGGCACATTAGCAGCAATAGCTCCATCAGTGGTCTTGTCAATATTGCCAAGAATGATATTCGCGTTATCAACTAAATCATAATAATAAGACCAAACCCATTCAAGGTTACCATCGGTAATATTCCTATGCACAATGTATTGATACCATCCTACGAACCAACCATAACCACGTTCGGTTTGGTACATGTCCTCACCTAACAAATCAACAATCATATCAACAGACTTTTGTCCGAACCTGTCATGCTGCCCGGCATAGGAACTAAATGTTAAACGATTTATTCCTTCTAAGAGTGTCTGATTACCTACAACTGTTGATAATAGATCCTTCTCTGCCAGGCTTGCAGTAGGAACTCTTTCGAGATAATCTTTTTCACATCCTGAAATATAAAGCAGAGATATGCTTATAAAAATAAAAAATATCTTTTTCATAATTGTTACTGGTTAAAAAGTTAAATTAACTCCAAAACTTAAAATCCTGCTGGGGACATATGTAAAGTCAGCTGTACCGGCAAAAGATTGTTGAGGATCCATCCCTTTGCGTTTTGTAAACAAACCAAGGTTATCACCGGAAGCGAAAACTCTCAGTGCTGACATGTCAAGGGCCTTTGAAATGGACACGGGAAAAGTATACGATAAAGTAACATTTCTCAGTGACATGTAAGTAGCATCGGTCAGATAACGGGAAGAAGCAGCAGTTGCAGCAGTATATGAATTCTGAAGGCGTGGTACATTTGTCACATCCCCTGCTTTTTGCCAACGGTTCAGGATATCGGTCGACCAACCTGAACCAAAAGCACCTGTATGCATTAAGGATTGCCAGTTAGAATCATTCATTTTCCCACCCAGAGAATAGGTAACAAGAGCTGAAAAATCAAATCCCTTAAAAGAAACACTATTGGTAATTCCACCATAAATATCAGGGATGGAACTTCCTACATAATAATAGCTTGCAGCATTCTGATCTATTGTGGTTTCGCGACCAGTAACATTCCCATCTATATCTTTAATATCCTTATAATACAAAGCACTTCCGTCAGCAGGATCCACACCTGCCCACTCCCTTAACCAGAAATCATAAATGGAATGACCCTCCGATAATTTTTTATTTCCTGATATTATTTCCTGTGGTTTACCATCTGAGCCAAGAGGCATTTTGGTTATTTCATTTTTATAGGAGGTAGCATTAAGTTCAATATTCCATATCAAACTTGTAGTTTTGATAATATCTGCTCCTATTGTCAATTCTATACCTTTATTGTTCATTGATCCAATGTTTTGCCAATTTGAGGAGATCCCTGTAGATTGAGGAAGAGGTACGCTGAACAAAAGGTTACTTGAATTACGGATAAAATATTCAATTGTACCTGTAATGCGATTTAATACCTCAAACTCAACTCCAACATTAAGGTTAGCGTTTTTCTCCCATTGTAATGACCTGTTTTCCAGCTGTGAATGCACGGCTCCATTATAGTTTCCGTTGTTTCTGCCCGATATTGAGAAAAGACTTTGCCATCCGTAATAGTTATTTATGTCATCATTTCCCTGTTCACCAAAAGAAGCTTTCAATTTCAGATCATTTATAAAGGAAATGCTTTTCATGAAAGACTCCTGACTTATCCTCCAGGATCCGCCCAAAGACCAGAATGAACCCCAGCGAACATCTTTATAAAAGCGTGAAGAACCATCAGTACGAAAAGAACCTGAGAAATAGTATTTATCAGAAAAGTTGTAATCGCCACGGAAAAGATAGCCCTCAAGAGAATATTCGTCGGCATATGATGTAGAACCTTCTGCAACAGAACCAGCTACAAGTTGGGAAGACGGAATAGTGAAACCTGTCCTTGTTGCTGAAACATTCGCCCATGTATACAGATAATTCTCATGACCACCCATTAATGATACTTTATGTGATCCAAAGGATCTGTTCCATGAAAGAATCTGGTTAAATGTATATGAGTTCACTTTTCTGTATTCTTTTGTTGAACGGCCTTTAACTGATTCAGCGTCTGCATACAGATAGTTCTGGTAAGTAGTTAAGAAATAATTCGACAAATCATTATTTCCGGATACTCTGAATTTAAAATCTTTCAAAAATGTTATTTCCGCTCCAATACGTGCTGAGAACGTATTTAAAGCTGTAGATCTTTCATCCAAAGGAAGAGTAAGCATCAGGTTTGAGTTTGGAGCATAAGGACGGGTGTGTCCTGCCCATTTATAAATGCTTGTTCCTCCACCTAAATCGAACATCCGGTTTCCATTACCGTCTAAAACAATAGCTCCGTCAGTGTCACGTTGCCAGATTGGATAAATCGGGCCCATCATTCTCCCATAGTAGAATGGATTAGTTGTGTAGGTACCTTCAGCCAGAAAACCTACCTGATTAGATGTTGCACCAGATAAGGAAGCATCCATCTTAAGCCATTTATTCACTTTGGATTCGGCCCCAACTCTTCCGGTAAACCGGTCATATCCTGACCACTTAACCATACCTCCTTCCTTCAGATATGCAACAGACGCAAAATAGATGCTTTTGTCATTTCCGCCACTCAACGACAGGTTATAATCCTGGCGAAGACCTGATTGAGCAAGATTCTTGTTCCAGTCATCATAATACAGAAGGTTGGCATCAGGATTAAGTTTACCATCTGTTCCAACCAACAAATCATTTGCAATATTATAACTAT
>JBAWXY010000099.1:0-9597 GCA_037143835.1 Bacteroidota bacterium | reverse complement strand
TCGCAGGCAATCTACAAAGAAAAGGGAAGCCGGTTTATCGCATTTGCATATCCTGTATCAGATCAGGAAGAAATAAAACCAATAATTGATAAAACCCGTAAAGAACATCATGAAGCAAGGCATCATTGTTATGCTTATATGATTGGTCACGATAGAGTGATATGGAGAGTTAATGATGACGGAGAGCCTTCAGGTACTGCCGGCAGACCTATTCTCGGACAGATAAATTCGTTCGGATTAACAAATATCCTTATTGTTGTCAGCAGATATTTTGGTGGTACATTATTAGGGGTAAGCGGATTAATAAACGCCTACAGAACTGCCGCTGCCGCTGCTATCCAAAATGCGGAAATAATTGAGCGTACACTTCAGGAGTTCTACGAGATTACCTATCCTCATGTATCAATGAATGATGTTATGAAGATACTTAAAAATGAAGATATAGGTCAGACTAACCAGATATTTGATCTTGAATGTCATGTCAAAGTGAATTTCAGGGCATCAGCCAGGGAAAAAATTCTGAATCGGCTTTCCCGGATCGAGGGCATGAAATACAGGTATATCGAAACTCATTGAGGAAATTATTTAATATAAAAGTTTTTTTATCAACATTTATCGATGTTTAGACAATTCTTGAGTAATTTTGATTTATCTTCATGCAAGTGCCGTTAATGTGCCAAACCGATGAAAAACAGAAGCTTAGTATCAATAGATGATTTTTCAACAGAAGAGATTCTGAGGATTCTTGATCTGACTGAAGAATTTGAGAAACAGCCAACCCGTAAATTACTGGAGGGTAAAGTGATAGCAACATTATTTTTTGAGCCATCAACCCGTACAAGATTAAGTTTTGAAAGTGCGATAAACAGGTTGGGCGGTAAAATTGTTGGATTCGCTGATGCTTCAAGTTCGAGTGTTTCTAAGGGTGAAACACTTAATGATACAATCAGAACAGTCAGCAATTACTGTGATCTTATAGTAATGAGGCACCCTATGGAAGGTAGTGCAAGGTTTGCCAGCGAAATAGCTACGGTACCCGTAATAAATGCCGGTGATGGAGCAAACCAGCACCCCACTCAGACGTTACTTGATCTTTATTCGATACGCAAGACTCAGGGAAAACTTGATAACCTGAATATTTTCATGGTTGGTGATCTGAAATATGGCAGAACAGTTCATTCTCTCATGATGGCTATGTCGAGGTGGAATGCAACTTTCAATTTCATATCGCCTGAAGAGCTTAAGATGCCTGATGAATTCAAACTTTACCTTGACAATCTTGGTCTTAAATACTACGAACATATTGATTTCACTGACATCATTTCGAGAGCTGATATCATTTATATGACCAGGGTTCAAAAGGAGAGATTTTCTGATCCGATAGAATATGAAAAGGTTAAAAATGTATATGTACTCAGAAACTCGATGCTGAAAAACACCAAGGCTAACATGCGTATTCTGCATCCGCTTCCCAGGGTAAATGAGATACATCAGGATGTGGATAATAATCCAAAAGCCTATTATTTTGAACAGGCTCTTAACGGGGTCTATACACGTCAGGCTATTTTATGTTCATTATTAGGAATAAAATAAGAAAGGGCAGAGCGATGAAGGAACCAAAACAAATGAGCGTCAGCGCAATTCAGAATGGTACAGTTATTGACCATGTACCTGCCAGTAACCTGTTCAAGGTAATCCAGATACTTGGTCTGGACAGGATCGACAACCAGATAACATTCGGGACTAACCTCGAGAGTAAAAAGCTGGGAAGAAAAGCTATTATAAAGATTTCCGGGGTCTTTTTCGAAGATGAAGACATTAACAGGATTGCTCTTGTGGCACCAGATGCCAAACTAAACATCATAAAAGACTATGAGGTTGTTGAGAAAAAAGTTGTTGAAGTTCCTGACAATATAATTGGAATAGCTAAATGCATGAATCCCAAATGCATTACCAACTTTGAGTTTGTAACAACCCGGTTCCGTGTGGTTTCAAAGAAGAATGTGGCTCTGAAATGCCATTATTGTGAAAAAATAACCAACCAGGAGAATCTGCAGATAATTTGATTTTATCGTAATCTGTCATTAGATTTGATCAGACGATCATCTTTCCTTATACCCCGGTAAGCCAAAACAGCGAAGACAAGCATCAGTAACGGAATGACCATCTTAAATCCCGGGACGATCTCTGCTCCATATTCTGTAATAATAAACCAGGAATAAAAGATTGAAACAAAAATAAACCCAACAACAAGAATGATTTCTGATGATGCAAGCCACAACTGGATCTTCCTGTTTTTAAAGATGAATATTGTTACCAGTGAAAAAACTGGAATGAAAATAATAAAAGCGGAAATCGGCAACAGCTTTTCAATCAGTTCGAAACCTTGTCCTCCTGTATCTCTTACAATCCCGTTAAATGTGACTTTTATCACAGATCCTGTTTTATCAACAAAATTTAAAAAACTCCCTTTAAGGAATAATAATGACAGCAGAGTTGTCAAGAATAGATAAAAGGATTGAATACGCTGGATCATGATAACTTGATTTAAAAATTCATGGTAAAAATAGTTACTTTTCAATAATTTAAATAAAGTGAGACAATAATATACTGCTGCTGGCCGAGAGGATACCTGATAGTTTTATGATAATTTAACATATTTTAATGGTTATGAATATTCTGTAGAACTGTAAATTATATATTTTTGTCACTTCCTGGTTCATCGACCTTTATACGGTGAAATTAGGTTAAAAATAAACTTTAACGAGAACCAACTGTTTAGAACATTGAAAAGAAATATAATAATTCATTTAAATATTTTTTATGAATAAGAAATTAAGATTAGTATTAACACTCCTGATAATTCTTTTTATTGCAGGAATAATTGCTTATCCAAAAGTAAAACCTCTTTTAACTGCAAAGTCAAAAGGTCCGGGTAAAGGGAATCCGATGATGATGCCTGCACGCCAGGTATTAAATGTCATCGGTTATCTTATCCAACCGACTAATATGAGCGAATTAATAAACAGTACCGGGACACTTAGACCAGATGAAGAGGTTGATTTGGCTTTTGAGACTTCAGGAAAGATTGTTGGCATTAATTTTACTGAGGGTACCAGAGTAAAGAAAGGGGATCTTCTGGCCAAGATAAATGACAAGCCATTACAGGCTCAGTTAGAGAAGCTTCTGGCACAAAAGAAACTGATAGAGGAAAAGGAATTCCGGCAGAGAAGTCTTCTTGACAGGGATGCTATCAGTAGGGAGAGCTATGATCAGATAGTAACTGATCTTCAAACAATTCAGGCTGACATCAATTTAATTACAGCCAGGATTTCAGAGACAGAGCTTCGTGCACCTTTTGACGGGATTATCGGATTAAGGTATCTGAGTGAAGGCAGTTATGCTACTTCTGCTACCAAAATTGCAAGGTTGGTTAAAATCAGTCCCATAAAAGTTGAATTTTCTATATCTGAAAAATATGCCTCTGAAATAAAAATCGGATATCCTGTTACTTTTACTATAGATGGAAACAATAATAATTTTGTTGCAAAAGTTTATGCTGTTGATCCGAAAGTTGATATTAACACAAGAACAATAGTTCTGCGTGCACTATATCCTAATAAGAATGAAGAACTCAAATCGGGACGTTATGCTTCTGTAAAGCTGGAGATGTCTCAGATAAATAATACTATCGCCATTCCAACTGAAGCCCTGATACCAGAAATGGATGGCGAAATGGTTTTTCTTTACAAATCAGGCAAAGCGTCATCAGTGAGAGTAAGTATCGGACTGCGTACTGAATCTAAAATCCAGATTGTAAGTGGTCTTAAATTCGGTGATACATTGCTTACCTCAGGAATTCTTCAACTCAGGCAAAGCCTTCCTGTTGTTCTTGACACTCTGATTATTAACGAGTAACAAAGCAAACTAAAAATTATGAGTCTATCTTCAGTCAGTATTAACAGGCCAGTTCTGGCTACTGTATTTGCAATAATCATTCTTCTCTTTGGTGTTGTTGGAGTAACTTTTTTAGGTGTTCGCGAATTTCCAAGTGTTGACCCTGCAATTATCTCGGTAGGTACATCTTATCCCGGGGCCAATTCAGATGTAATTGAGACACAGATTACGGAACCTCTTGAACAATCTATCAACGGGATACCAGGTGTACGATCATTGACAAGTAGCAGCAGTCAGGGAAGCAGCAGGATAACAGTTGAATTTGAGCTTTCAGTTGATCTTGAGACTGCAGCGAATGATGTCCGGGACAAGGTATCGCAGGCAATGAGAATGTTGCCACGTGACTGCGACCCTCCTACAGTTACAAAAGCAGATGCAGATGCAAACCCGATCATTTTCATAACGATAGAAAGCAATAAGCGTTCTCTGCTTGAACTTTCTGAAATTGCCGAGTTAACCTTCAAAGAGCAACTTCAAACCATTTCAGGTGTAAGTTCAATCTCGATTTTTGGACAGAAGAGATATGCTATGCGTTTGTGGCTCGATCCGGTTAAACTGGCTGGGTATGAGATGACTCCATTGGATGTCAAAAACGCAATTTTGCGGGAAAATGTTGAGTTGCCATCAGGCATCCTTGAGGGAAATACGACCCAACTAACAATCAGAACACTAGGTCTGATGACCACTCCGAAAGAATTTAATGATCTTATTATCAAACAATCAGGAGATCAGATTATTCGATTTAAGGATGTAGGAAGGGCTGAACTGGGACCTGAAGACATACGTGGAATTATGAAGAATAATGGTGTTCCAATGGTAGGTAATGCAATCGTTCCCCAACCCGGATCCAACCACATTGAAATTGTAGATGAAGTGTATCGGCGGCTAGAATATATTAAAAAAGATATACCTGATGACATAATAGTTAAAGTAGGTTTTGATAATACAGAATATATACGTTCCTCTATAAAAGAGGTTAAAAGCACGATTTACATAGCATTTGTCCTCGTTGTAATTATTATCTACTTTTTTCTCAGAAGCTGGCGCGCTACGCTTATTCCGATAATGGTAATACCTGTTTCACTTATTGGTAGCTTTTTTATCATGTACCTGGCCGGGTATACTATTAACGTCCTTACACTATTGGCGATTGTTCTGGCTATCGGTATTGTTGTAGATGATGCGATAGTAGTTATGGAGAACATTTATGTTAAAGTAGAGCAAGGGATGAATCCTGTTGAGGCAGGATTAAAAGGTTCCAAAGAGATATATTTTGCAATTATATCGACGACAATTACCCTCATTTCTGTCTTCTTCCCCATAGTATTTCTTCAAGGAATAACAGGACGACTTTTTCGTGAATTCAGCATAGTTATGGCAGGAGCAGTAGGAATATCAGCATTTCTGGCTTTGTCGCTCACACCAATGGTTTCTACAAAAATATTAAGACATGAGAAGAATCATAGCTGGTTTTTCAGAAAAACTGAAAAATTCTTTCAGAATCTTAATAATGGTTATAAACAGTCGTTGGAAACTTTTCTGAAGCATCGTCGTATGGCACTTCTTATTCTTGTAGTTGCAATAGCATTAATCTTAGTTCTCTGGCAAACCATACCTGCTGAAATGGCCCCTCTTGAAGACCGATCTCAGTTTTCAATTAATACAACTACCACCGAAGGAGCCACTTATGAATATATTCTCGCTTATGCGGATGATCTTGCAAAAACTATAGAAGAGACTGTACCGGAACGTATAAATTATACTACTATGATCCAGGGTGATCATGGCGGTAGTTTAAGAGTAACGCTTCTTAAACCTAATAAGAGAGAACGCTCGCAGCAAGAGATTGCAGATGATTTATCAGCTTTGTTAAGGAAAAAAACAAAAGCCAGAGCTTTTGTAATGCAACAATCAACATTTGGAGGAAGACGGGCCGGCATGCCTGTCCAATATGTTCTCCAGGCAACATCAATTGATAAACTCAAAAAGATTCTTCCCGAGTTCATGAAAAGGGTCAATGAAAGTGAAGTATTACAAATGGCTGATGTGAACCTTAAATTTACTAAACCTGAATTGAGGATCCATATAAACCGTGAAAAAGCAACTTCATTAGGTGTTTCAACTCAAAATATCGGTCAGACACTTCAACTTGCTTTAAGCGGCCAGCGGTTTGGATATTTCTTTATGAACGGGAAACAGTACCAGATTCTTGGTGAACTTGCACGTTCCGATCGCAATAAACCACTTGATCTCAAATCGTTATATGTTCGAAATAATTCCGGAGACATGATCCAGTTGGATAACCTTGTTACACTTTCGGAAGAGACTGCTCCTCCCCAACTCTTTCGTTATAACAGGTTTGTAGCTGCTACAGTTTCAGCAGGTCTGGCTAAAGGTAAGACTATAAGTGAAGGACTTGCCGAGATGGATAAAATTGCCAAAGATGTACTTGATGAAACATTCAGAACGGCATTGGCTGGTGACTCCAAAGATTTCCGTGAAAGTTCATCAAGTCTTATGTTTGCATTTATGCTTGCTCTGATATTAATATATCTGGTTCTTTCCGCTCAATTTGAAAGTTTTAAAGATCCTCTTATTGTTATGATGACTGTTCCTCTCGCACTGACCGGAGCACTCCTTTTTATGTGGTACTTTAATATTACAATGAACATATTCAGTCAGATTGGTTTAATTATGCTTATTGGACTGGTATCAAAAAACGGGATACTTATTGTAGAGTTTGCAAACCAGAGAAAACAGTCTGGACTTTCGAAAATTGAAGCTATCAAGTATGCTGCAGCATCACGTTTCCGGCCTATCCTAATGACCAGTATGGCAACAATATTAGGTATTTCACCATTAGCTCTGGGATTAGGGGAAGGTGCACGGAGCCGAATCGCAATGGGTACTGCTGTTATCGGTGGATTATTCCTTTCAACGTTCCTTACATTGTACGTGGTTCCCGCTATATATACATATATTTCAAGCGAAACAAAAAAGATTGAAAATGAAAATGAGGTTCCTGTCTCTTAGTATAATATTACTTTCTGCTTTAGTACCATTAAAAGGCCAGGTTGTATATGGCTTGAAAGAATGTATCAGCATCGGGCTGGAAAAAAATTTTTCGATCTTAGTCGCCCGGAATAGTGAAACAATTTCAAATAACAACTATTCAATCGGCAATGCAGGTTATCTCCCTACTCTTGACCTTAGCAGCCGTTACAGTGGTACTTTGAACAATACAACACAAAATCTTACTGCAGGTGGTCAAACCATCAGTAACGGGGTATATAATACAACTGCAAACGCCGGAGTAACCCTTGGATGGACTATTTTCGACGGCTTCAATGTTCAGACAACATATAAAAAATTGGATCAGTTAAAGCAACTTGGCGCACTGAATACTCAATTAGCGGTTGAAAACCTCCTTGCGGGTATCATTTCGGGATATTACAATTACATCGAGCAGGTACAAATGCTGAATAATATGAAGTATGCTGTGACTCTGTCAAAAGAGCGACTCAGAATTGATGAGGACAGGTATCTTCTCGGATCAAATTCAAAACTTCAGGTATTACAATCGCGTGTCTATCTTAATGCCGATAGCTCAAACCTTTCTAAACAATTTGAAGTTGTAAGGGCTGCTCAGATCAGACTGAATGAGCTTATGGCTGCTGAGGATCTTGGTAATCAGTTTATTTCAAAAGATACTTCTATAGTTGTTAATTCTCAACTTCTCTATGAAAAGTTATTTGAAGAGACACTCACCGGGAATGCCAGTCTTATTATTGCATCCAAAAATAAAACCGTGTCAGAATATGATTATAAAATAATAGTATCCAGGTCCTATCCATACCTTAATTTGTCAACAGGATATAGTTATAACCTGAATTCCTATTCAACCGGTACATATAATAATCAGATCACAAACGGAATGAATTATGGTTTGACTCTCGGTGTAAATATATTCGATGGTTTTAATCAGCGAAGGAGTATTAATAATTCGTCTATAGAGCTGAAGAACAAAGAGTTAAATTATCTTGAGATTAAACAGGGAATTAAAGCTGATCTTATTACTATATATAGTGCTTATAGCAATAACCTGAGACTTATTAATCTGGAAGAACAAAACCTCGAAACAGCAACAGAAAATCTTGATATAGCATTGGAAAGGTATAAGCTAGGTAGTCTCTCCGGGATTGATCTCCGTGAAGTGCAAAAAAGCCTCCTTGATGCAAAAGAAAGGTTATTGTCGATCCAATATCAGACCAAGCTTGCAGAGATATCGCTTCAGCTAATCTCAGGCAAGATAATGGAATACTACAAGTAACAAAATGTTACTTGTTTATCGTTCCGCGTTTCGCGTTATTTGAACCTTAAAATTTTCACTATGCAAAAGAAAACTGAGCTTATTACCAATAAAGACGGGAGTATATTTCATCTGAACCTTCTTCCGGGGGATATTTCTGATAAAATCATTATAGTTGGTGATCCGGGGCGTGTTGACACACTTGCTTCCTTATTACAGGATGTCAGGGTCAGAAAAGAGAACAGGGAGTTCCGCACTGTCACCGGTACATTCGATACCAACGAGATAACAATTATCTCTTCAGGCATAGGGACAGATAATATAGATATTCTTATAAATGAGCTTGATGCCCTTGTAAATATTGATCTGAAAACGGGAATAAGCAGGGAAGATCCTGTTTCATTGACATTTATCAGGCTGGGCACATCGGGAGGTTTAAGAAGGGATATACCTGCAGGGTCATGTGTTTTGACTGAAACCGCTATCGGGTTTGACGGACTTCTGCATTTTTATGAGGGTTATGACTGGATACTTGATACCGGTCTGTCTGATGCTCTTGTTGAGTATCTTGAATGGCCGGATACCCTCTCCTATCCTTATGCAGTAAATGCAAATAAAGAGCTTATTGAATTATTTCAAAAAGAGAATTTTAAGAAAGGAATAACTATATCCACGCCTGGGTTTTATGCACCACAGGGAAGAAGACTCAGACTTGAAACATTCGACAATGAAATCAACAACAAGTTATCTGAATTTTCATACAGAGGCAGGACAATAAGTAACTATGAGATGGAGAGTTCGGCAATTTATGGGTTATCAGCATTGCTCGGGCACAAAGCCTTAACCATCTGCCTGGTTATAGGCAACCGTGTAACTGGAGAATTTGTTCAGGATTACAAGCCATTAATAAGAGAACTGGCACTTAAAATTTTAAAACTGGTCTAAACAGGAGTAAACACTCTTGTATTAAATTTAAATTTGAATATATTTGTAAAACAAACCAGTAAATTTTTCAAAATATGTCTGAAAACACTACAAATAAGAATGTAAAGGATGACGAAATTGATCTTTCGGATCTGTTCAAAAGGATGGGAAGGTCAATCAGCAGGATGAGCCAAGCTGTTGGCAGGGGGATATTAATTTCCACTGTCTTTCTTTTTCGCAATTGGTTACCATTGGGATTAAGCGTAATCATGGGAGTCGTCGCCTCTTATCTCTTAAAGACGACATCCCCTTCATCCTACACATCTGATCTTGTATTAAGAAATAATAATGTTGATCTTGTATTAAGAAATAATAATGTTGATCTTGTATTAAGAAATAATAATGTT
>JBAWXY010000098.1:0-9613 GCA_037143835.1 Bacteroidota bacterium | reverse complement strand
GTCGTATCGTATATAACTGAAGTTGCTGATAGTTTAGACATAAGTCTTCCACTATCAATTTTTTCAATTGTGAAATTCTGTCCTCTCTGGCTCAGAGGATTATAGGATCCCATGTAGACTAAGATATTTTTAAATACCTGCCTGTGGATATTCTCTACAGTTATTTTCCTGGCTGATGAGCGGTAATACTTATCCTCAAAATCCATCCTTATAAGGTTTGATTTAGGAATAACAAAGTTGGTCAGGACAAAGGTGAATATCGCTATAACCAGGGCTGAAAGAAAATAGGGCCACATCATTCTTCTGAAGCTCATTCCACTGTTCAGTATTGCGATTATCTCAGTATTTACCGCCATTTTTGATGTGAAGAAAATAACGGAAATAAAGACAAACAGCGGGGCAAACAGTGTGGCAAAATAAGGAATGAAATTCATATAATAGTCAAAGACGATAGCCCTCACAGGAGCCTCCTTCTCCATAAAGTTGTCAATTTTTTCAGCGAAATCGAATACAATAGCCAGGGTCAGTATTAAGACAAGGCAGAAGAAGAAAGTACCAAGAAACTTCCTGATAATGTATGCATCAATAAGTTTGATCCTCAGAGAAGCTACAGCCGCTCTGAAAGTGTTTTTATCATTGAGTCTTTCCATTTTTTGAAATTACCTTCTTCAATTTTTTTTCTTGCTTCGCCAACCAGTCTCAAATAAAATGACAGGTTATGTATGCTTGCGATCTGAGCCCCTAGATTTTCACCCGACATAACAAGATGCCTCAGATATGCTTTTGAATAGTAAAGACTTACTGCCGAGGGACCCTCGGGATCTATGGGACTGAAATCATCGATCCATTTTCTATTCCTGATATTTATTGTTCCCTCATTTGTAAAAAGCATCCCGTTTCGCCCGTTCCGTGTCGGCATAACGCAATCGAACATATCAATACCCCTTTCAATAGATTCGAGTAGGTTAACAGGCGTACCTACTCCCATCAGATAACGTGGTTTATCGTCAGGCAGTATTTCATTTACAATCTCAATAATCCTGTACATCTCTTCAGCCGGTTCTCCGACCGACAACCCTCCGATAGCATTTCCCGCCAGTCCGGATGAAGCAATTTTTTCAGCTGAAATTTTTCTCAGATCATCAAATGTCCCTCCCTGTACTATAGCGAATAGGAACTGCTCCTTACCCCATACAGGATCCGTTTCGCGAAACCTTACAACTGCCCTGTCGAGCCAATAATGGGTAAGAGCGATAGACTTTTTGGCATAGTTGTAATCGCAAGGCCAGGGAGCACACTCATCGAAGGCCATAATTATATCTGCGCCGATAATACGTTGTATATCAATAGTATTCTCAGGAGTAAAAACGTGTCTCGATCCATCAATATGTGATTTAAAGATAGCTCCTTCGTCAGTAAGTTTCCTGTTTCCGGAAAATGAGAATACCTGGTATCCTCCACTGTCTGTGAGGATTGGACGATCCCACGACATAAATTGGTGAAGACCGCCTGCTGCTTTAAGAATTTCAGTTCCCGGCCGCAGATAAAGATGGTATGTATTTCCCAGTATTATTTTTGCGTTAATATCCTCTGAAAGATCACGCTGCAGAATACCTTTTACTGTACCACCCGTACCAACCGGCATAAAGATCGGAGTAGGAATATCACCATGAGCTGTCATCAGCAGACCCGTACGTGCCCTTGATTCCTTATCCCTGCTCTCAATTTTAAACATATTATCAGATCTCTATTTTCGAAGCACAAAGGTAATTCATCCGCACGGCCTTATAAAATTATCCTGAATAATTTTTCTTTTGCCGGAAATTAACAAAATAATTAGCTTCAATGCATTAATATTCAAACATATATAATGACAATAATTTTTTCATGTTATAATAATCTATGATTGTTGAAATTTATTTTTTGACATTCCGATTATCTTATTAATATTGCTGATATATATGGAAGTCAAATGGTGGACTACGATAATGTTTTTCTATTAGCCATTTTTTCAGTCTTTGCGTTAGCCGCAACCATTCAGGTGTTTTATTACCTTTTCTATTACCTTTCTGTTTATTTGTATAAACCGTCCGTTATCAAAACAATTAAAGAACCGGTTTCCATTATTATTAGTACCAGAAACGAAGCAGAAAATCTCAGCAACTTTTTACCAGCAGTACTGGAACAGGATTATCCTGATTATGAAGTTATTGTTGTAAACGATTGTTCTGAAGACAACTCCTACGATGTACTTGGGAAATATCTGATGCAATATCCGCATCTTAAGATATCAACCATCAATAAAGATCCCAAGTTTACTCACAACAAAAAGTTTGCTCAATTTATTGGAATAAAAGCTGCAAAGAATGATATTCTGCTCTTTACAGATGTTGATTGCCAGCCAGAGTCGGATAAGTGGCTCGAGGGGATGACTTCACATTTTGATGACAAAATCTCTTTTGTGCTCGGATATGGTGGTTACCTGAAGGAGAAGGGGTTGCTTAACAGATATATCCGCTACGACAGCATGACCATAGCAATGCAGTATCTGGGTATGGCTATCCGGGGTATTCCTTACATGGGAGTTGGACGCAACCTGGCATACCGGCGCTCAATTTTTTTCACTAACAATGGTTATGGCGCTCACAATCATCTTATTTCGGGCGATGATGATCTGTTTGTGAACACAAACGCTTCCGGAAGAAATACGTGTGTCGAGTTCAGAAACGGCACTCATACAAGGTCTATTCCATGTTCCGGGATCAAAGAGTGGATAACACAGAAGAAAAGACATCTGACAACTGCACCTTATTATAAATTAAGGGACAAACTACTTTTAATTACTGAACCGGCAACAAGAATCTTCTTTTATTCAGCATTCATTGTTCTTCTATCCTTCACATTTCTCTGGCCATACGTGTTAGCTGTTTTTGGAATAAGGCTTTTAACACAAATTATTATTTTTGCACTTGTTCAGAAGAAATTGAATGAACCAGGATTAATAACATATTCGCTTTTTTTTGATATCTTTTCACCTATGATAAACGGTATCGTATACTTAAGTAACATCCGGAGCAGACCCGGTAAAAACAGATGGAAATAATTCACGGTTTATCTGACAAGGCTAAAAATGATCTGTTACTTGTACAAGAGGCCAGGAGAGGTAATGAAAAAGCTTTTGCCAGCCTGATGAACCGATACCGGGATTCCATTTATTTTATGCTCCTCAAAATGGTTAATAACTCATCTGATGCCGAAGACCTCACAATTGAAGCTTTTGGAAAGGCTTTCCGAAGTCTTGATTCGTACACTCCGAAATTTGCATTCAGCACCTGGCTTTTTAAAATCGCCACAAACAACTGCGTTGACTTCATAAGAAAGAAACAGCTAGCTCCTACTCTTTTTGATTATTTGCAGGATAATTTAGACAATGCAACTGTAAATATCCAATCGGATATGCCGGATCCGGAAGAGTTATTAATTAATCACCAGAAAATAGCCGCCCTGAAAGATATCGTAAGCCAGCTAAAACCAAGATATAAATCGCTGATCGAATTGCGTTATTATAAGGAATACTCTTATGAAGAGATTTCTTCAGAGCTCAACCTTCCTATCGGTACAGTAAAAGCACAACTATACCGGGCCAAAACATTGCTATATAATATATTAATCAAAACAGGTAACAGTTAGTGTCAGAAAGTATTTTTAGCTATTTTCCTTTATTGTCCGAAATTCAGAAAGAGAAGCTGTCGCAGTTAAAGCAGATCTACGACAGATGGAACAGAATGATCAATGTGATATCCCGTAAGGATATGGATAATTTTCTTATTCATCATGTTCTTCATTCAATGGCTATAGCAAAAGTCATTTCCTTTTCACCCGGAACAAGAATCCTTGATGTCGGTACAGGAGGCGGGTTCCCCGGAATACCTCTGGCTATTATGTTCCCCGATTCTGAATTCACCCTTCTCGACTCAATTGAAAAAAAGATCAAAGTGGTTACGTCAGTTGCTGATGAACTTGGATTGGTAAATGTATTCCCGTCCCGGAAAAGAGTTGAAGATGAAAAAGGCAAATACCATTTCGTCATAAGCAGGGCAGTTACCGGGTTCCCTGAATTTGTAAGCCTGACTGTAAAAAATATTGACAAATTCGGAAAAAACAACATCAGGAATGGCATTTTATACCTCAAAGGTGGTGATCTTTCGCTTGAGCTCGCTCAGTTTCAAAACAGAACAATTGTGTGGAATATTAAAGACTTTTTCGCTGAATCTTTTTTTGAAACGAAAAGGATTGTATATCTGCCTGTTTGATTTTTTTGAAAAAAAACATCGCCCCGGTTTTTATATTTCAAAAAAGTACTACATTTGCAATCTCAAATAAAACAATATAGTCAACAAATATAATTGAAAAGATGAAAAGGACATTTCAGCCATCAAGAAGGAAGAGAGCAAATAAGCATGGTTTCAGGGAAAGGATGTCAACTCCCAACGGAAGAAGGGTTCTTGCTACCCGCAGAGCAAAGGGAAGAAAAAAACTTTCAGTCTCCACCGAGCTTAAATTAAAAGGATAATACACATTCTACAATATCTTCTTAAAGGTGTCTTTTATTAGGGCACCTTTTTTTTGTTTGTCACCTGAAAGAACTCAAAATCCTTTTCTATTATTCTTAACTTTACCGGCCTTATTAAATCATAATATGAACGACCTTTTAAACCATATTAACGATAAAGACCTCAGGCTGATCGCTGGTAAAATTGCAGGGAATACCCGCATCACCCCCGAAGATGGCTTATTACTTTATAAAAAAGCCGATCTGGCTTTGCTGGGTCTGCTTGCCGGTATTGTCAGAAGAAAGCATAACGGCAATTTTGCATATTTCAATCATAACTTTCACATCGAACCTACAAATAAATGTATATATAATTGCAGATTCTGCTCTTATCATAAACCAGAGGGAGATCCTGAAAGCTGGGAATATAGTCATGAAGAGATGCTTGACATAGTAAAACGCTTTGATAATAAGAATGTTACTGAAGTTCATATAGTTGGAGGAGTACATCCTTCATACGATCTTCATTATTGGGGACAACTTATTAAAAGAATTAAAGAGCACCGACCCGACCTGCATGTAAAGGCTTTTTCAGCTATTGAACTTGATTATATGATTACCCGTGCAGGGAGCACAATCGAAGAGGGATTAAAACTTTTAAAGGGTTATGGCCTCGATTCAATACCAGGAGGCGGGGCAGAAATATTCGATGAACAACTCAGGAAGATGATTTGCGACGAAAAATCATCATCTGAACTATGGCTGACAATTCATGAGACTGCTCACAGGATCGGTATTCCGTCCAATGCCACAATGCTTTATGGCCACATAGAAACATACAATCACCGCATCGACCACATGGAAAGACTTCGCACTCTCCAGGACAAAACAGGAGGATTCAATGCCTTTATCCCATTAAAATATAAGAAGTCTAACAACAGTATGTCATACCTGGGAGAAGTTAATATTATAGAAGATCTCCGAAATTATGCAGTATCAAGAATTTATCTCGATAACTTTCCCCATATCAAAGCATACTGGCCAATGACCGGGAAAGAAATCGCCCAGCTTTCTCTCTCTTTCGGTGTCGATGATATGGATGGGACAATAGATGATACCACCAGAATCTATTCGATGGCAGGTTCAAAAGAGGAGAAACCGGCAATGACCACAGAAGAGATTTGTCATTTGATACGAGAAGCCGGATTCATTCCGGTAGAGAGAGATTCACTCTATAACCCCATTAAAGAATGGTGATCTCATTATAATTTTATCAGTACCTTTGCGTTTTAACTAATGTTCAATTTGTCAGTATGAGCCTTAAAAACTTTATCCTAAGCAAAGTATTCATTAAGAATCTTGGGTTTGCGATTGTTATTGCTGTTGGAGTTGTAATGATGTTGCTTATATATCTTAATTTCTATACCAGGCATGGACAGGCACGTCCCGTTCCCGATTTTTTCGGGCTTACAATGGAGCAAACGGCCAAACTGGCAAAAAAGAGCAGACTGAGATATCAGGTCATTGATTCAGTTTACACAACTCTTGTTCCACGTGGGTGTGTTGCTGAACAGAACCCCAAACCGGGATTCAAAGTGAAGAAATGGAGAAATGTCGTTCTTACAATCAATGCCTTTTACCCTGAAATGGTAGCTATGCCAAATCTTGTTGATCTTCCAAAAAGACAGGCAATATCACTTATAGAGAGTTCAGGCCTTGAAACCGGACTTTTAATATACAGACCCGATCTCTCCATTGATGTTGTTATTGATCAACTGTATAACGGGAAAAATATCCCTGAAGGCGATTCCTTGCAGAAGGGTTCGGTTGTTGATCTGGTTCTGGGCAAAGGATTGAGTAACCAGCGTACTCCTGTCCCGGATTTAATAGGAATGAATCTTGAACCTGCAAGAAATAAAATTCTTGTTTCATCGCTTAATCTTGGGACATATATTTACGATAATACAATTTTAAATGGTGAAGACACACTAAACGCTTTTGTCTATAAACAGAATCCCGAATTTAAAGATTATGCCAGCCTGCAGCTTGGATCTACCATATATATCTGGCTTACAGTCGATTCAGCGAAACTACAGGTCGATTCAACTTTTATAATTTCCGATACAATCCCTTCTGTTGATCTTTTAAATAAGACACCTGACTAAACCAGATGGTCAAACAGATAATCTTATATTTGGTTCTTCTCAATGTTTGTCTGGTTATCTCACCTGCACAGGAGGTTGTTACCGGTTTGCAATCAAATTACAGTATTACAAAAACCAGGGATAAACAGGAAAAAAACAAAGGAATAACCACTTCCGGTACTCTGGAACTTCCTCTGTTTGATGATTTCTCAGGGCGATCAGTTTTCCCGGATAGTAAAAAGTGGCTCGACGAATTCGTATTTATCAACAATACGTACTCCGACCGCCAGATCACTACAGGGATCGCCACTTTCGATGCACTCGACAATACCGGCAGGTTATATGAGACTGCCTCCTCATCCGGATTCAAAGCCGACCAACTTACATCTCAACCTGTAAATCTTGATTATAACGCTTCAGAAAATATCTGGCTCAGTTTTTTTTATCAGGCAGGTGGTTTGAGTGATCCACCTGAAGCAAAAGACAGTCTGACTCTTCAGTTTCTTGCACCTGATGAGAACAAATGGTATTCTGTCTGGAATGTTAATGGTAATGCAGATCAGAAGTTCAAACCGGTTATCATACCGATCAATAAAACACGTTTCCTTAAGAAAGGATTTCAGTTCCGTTTCATTAACTATGCAAGCTTCAGCCAAAACCTGAGTGACCCTTCCAGGGTTGGAAATTGTGATATCTGGAACATTGATTATGTCCTTCTTGACAAAAACAGGAATGCCGGAGACACTGTCTTTGCCGATGTGGCTTTCAGGCTTCCGCTCCGCTCTCTGCTCAAGAGTTATGAGGCAATGCCATGGAAACAATTCAGGCAGATCGAACTTCAGGAGATGGGCTCATCTATACCTGTTCATTACCGCAACAATGATATAATTACCAGAAATGTAACCCGTAATTTTGAGATATGGGATGTTTACAAAAATTCGCAATCTCATTTTTTCTCAGCCGGCGCAACAAATATCAGTCCTTTAACCAACATCGATTACAACGCTAACCTTGTCTATACCTTCAACACTGATAATAACGATTCTGCTCTGTTCAGGATTACATGCTCACTGAAAACAGATGAGTTTGATCCAAAGGGAAACGACACATTAGTCTATTTTCAGAATTTCAAAAACTATTTTGCATTTGACGATGGGTCATCCGAAGGAGGATATGGAATAAACGGACTTGGCTCGAGAAACGCGATGGTGGCTTACAGGTTTATGTCATTCATTGAGGACACAGTGAGGGCAATAAGTATATGCTTCAACGACAGCTACATGGAATCTAATAAAAGAGCATTTGACCTGATGGTTTGGGATAATAACAACGGCTTACCCGGAAATGTAATATATTCCAGGGAAGAGGTTATGGTCGAACAGGGTGAAGCGATTAACGGTTTTTATACCTATAATATTCCTGAAGGGGTTATTGTGAACGACGTATTTTATGTCGGCTGGAAGCAGCGATCAGAAACATTTCTGAATGCCGGCTTTGATATTAACACCCCTCATGCCGGCAGGCAGTTATTCTGGTTAAGTGGTGAATGGCAACAGTCGCAGGTACAGGGTAGCATAATGATAAGACCTGTTGTAGGTGATCCTCTGAAGATAACTTCAATTAATGATACTTATTACAGGAATAAAAACCTGATCAGTATATGGCCTAATCCTGCAACTGACTATATCAATGTTAACCCGGGAGAACTAAAATTATCGGGATTGATCTACATAACAGTAATGGACCTAACTGGTCGTGAACTGATAAAAGTACCCTTCAGTGAACGGATTGATATCTCTTCTCTGGATGAGGGCATGTACATTATTATTACAAGTATGAATAGCTTACCTGTAGGCTATAACCGGTTAATTAAAACAAGGTAAACACAAAAAATGACAGAAGAAGAATTAGTTGACCAGCAAGAACTTTTTGAACATCACAGGTTTAAAGCCGATCCCGGACAATCGGTGCTGAGGATAGATAAATTCCTCTCAGACAGACTCGAGAACACTTCAAGAACACGCATCCAGACTGCCGCTAATGCAGGAAATATTCTGGTTAACAATAATCCGGTTAAACCGAACTATAAAGTTAAACCCGGGGACATAGTACAAGTAGTTTTGCCGACTCCCCAAAGAGAAATTGAACTTATTCCGGAAAACATTCCTTTACATATTGTTTATGAAGATGATGATGTCCTGGTAGTTAATAAAGAACCAGGAATGGTGGTCCATCCTGCCTATGGCAACTATACCGGTACTTTAGTTAATGCATTGATGTGGCACTTCAAAGATCTTCCCCTTTTTAATACAGGTGAAAGCAGGCCGGGACTAGTTCACAGGCTGGATAAAAACACTTCCGGAATTCTGGTTATTGCAAAGAATGAATTCGCCCTGAACAGACTCTCAAAACAATTTTTTGATCGCACCACCGATAGAAGATATAATGCCCTTGTGTGGGGAACACCCGAACCGTTGGAGGGCACTATTACGGGAAATGTCGGCAGGAATATAAAAAACAGGAAGATAATGCAGGTTTTCAAGGATGGCAGTGAGGGGAAGACAGCAATAACACATTATAAGGTTATTGAGGATCTTGGCTATATTTCACTTATTGAATGTAAACTTGAGACCGGACGGACACATCAGATCAGAGTCCACTTCAGCCATATAAAACATCCTCTGTTTAACGACGAGGAATACGGTGGAGATCAGATACTTAAAGGAACAACATTTACCAAATATCAACAATTTATTAAAAATTGTTTTAAGATACTTCCACGTCAGGCACTACATGCAAAATCGCTGGCATTCGATCATCCTGTTACCGGGAAAAGACTCTCTTTCGACTCCGATCTGCCTGACGACATGCAACAGGTTATTGAGAAGTGGAGAAAATATATCTCGGGGAGAGAATC
>JBAWXY010000097.1:0-9638 GCA_037143835.1 Bacteroidota bacterium | reverse complement strand
GCTGTTAGCTGATGGCTGATAGCTGATAGCTGGTAGGATGGTTATTTTCTAATAAGTGCTTCTAAGAGCTACGACTTCTATGAACTACGAGCTATGAGCTATGAGCAATGAGCAAATTGGTTTTTAACCACTATTATTCCTCCGGCGTACTCTGTCTGATTTTACTATGCTTTATCCCATAGAGGAAATAGATAGCGAATCCGATAGCCATCCAGATAAAAAGCCTTAACCATGTATCAAGAGGTAATGCTGCCATCTGAAGGAAGCAAATAGACGCACCAAGTATCGGAACCAGAGGAACCCATGGTGTTTTAAATGGCCGTTCAATATCTGGTTTTGATTTTCTTAAGACCATTACACTGATACAAACTATTATGAAAGCCAGAAGAGTTCCGATTGAAACCAATTCCCCGAGGATACTTATCGGAAGTATACCTGCTATGATCATTGCAACGGTACCGGTGATGATTGTACTGATATATGGAGTCTTGAACCTGGGATGAACCTTTGAAAATACCGGGGGCAACAAACCATCTTTTGACATTGAGTAAAAGATCCTTGGCTGGCCCAAAAGCATAACAAGAATAACAGAACTTAAACCGGCGATTGCAGCAATCTTGACAATAGGTCTCAGCCAGAACATCCCCTTGCCCATCGCATCTACACCAACTGCTACAGGATCAGCAACATTTAAAGTTGTGTAACTAACAATACCAGTGAGTACTATTGCAACAAGAATATACAGAACTGTGGAGATCCCTAAAGAACCAAGAATACCAATCGGCATATCGCGCTGAGGATTTTTAGCCTCCTGTGCAGCAGTCGAAACTGCATCAAAACCAATGTATGCAAAGAAAATTACACCAGCACCTCTCAGAACACCACTGATACCAAACTTGCCAAATTCCTGACTGTAAGCCTTCATCCACCCCCAGAATCCACCAAATTGAGAAAATGGTGCAGCTTCAACTTTATTGGCAGGTATAAAAGGATGCCAGTTCACTGATTTAACAAACATGAAACCTATAGCTATAAAAAGTATAATAACCGATACTTTTGTTATAACCATGATGTTGTTGAAATTAGCTGATTCTCTGATCCCTATAACAAGGAGCGTTGTTAATACAGCAACAATAAACATGGCAGGAAGATTCAGAACACATGTTACATGAGCCAAAGAATCAACCTGAACTCCTGAAGCGGCAAGAGTCTGAGCAAAAATATCTGTTAGAGGTTTCCACCCCATATCGGGGACATTAACCAGAACAGAGCCCGAAGCACCTATAAACTGCGGTGGAATAAAAATATTAAGATCCTTCAGAAAGCTTACAACATACCCCGACCATCCGACAGCAACTGTTGATGCTGCAAACAGATATTCGAGTATGAGGTCCCAGCCGATAATCCATGCCAGAAATTCACCGAGAGTAGCATAAGAATACGTATAAGCACTCCCTGCGATTGGGATCATTGAAGCAAATTCGGCATAACACAAACCTGCAAAACCGCATGCAAGACCTGAAATAATAAATGATAAAACAATACCAGGTCCGGCGTATTGGGCAGCAGCCTGACCGGTCAGGACAAAAATACCTGCGCCAATAATGGCTCCGATTCCTAAAGTCGTAAGATTCAGTGCAGTCAGTGATCTTTTTAAACCACCTGATTCCTGAGATTCATTGAATAACTGTGGAAGTGGTTTTGTGAGGAATAACCGGTTTTTTGCCATCTGGTTTGTTTAAGAGGTTCGGATTAAAGTATAATTATTACAAACGTAACTTTTTTTTTGTAAAATAAAATATATTATCCTAAAGTAAAACCGGCCGGTTTTTCCTGCAATCGTTTTTTACAAATTTTTAACATTTTATTCACCGCATTAACAAATTATCTCCGCAGTTTTTGCGGCGTAAATTGCAGTTATTCTCCGCAAAGAACGTTTTTTTGTTTACAGGGAATGAGAAGATTAATCTAATCGATTGGCTATAACTCGTTTTTAGCGGCTATTTTTTATATTCTTGCAATACGCTGACTGTTATTGTCTTGCGGACGTCCTCAATGATTGTTTCAAGTTTTCTCAAAATCATTATGTAATTTGAAAATCGTTAATTACTCTAACCAGAGTCATTGCAAGTATGTCTGCATTGTCAGATAATCGAAATATTGGACTTTTACCGCTGTCTTTTTCAATACCAACTCCATCACTAAAAGGATATACTGAAAAGATTTTGCTGAGTTGAATATTTGAATTCTTTTTATTGCCAACAAAGATTATCCGTTTATTTGTAAGGAAAACCTGTCCAGAGTCTATTATCTGAAGTTGCTCGGAGGTAATTCTTTGAACACCCATGCTACCTGCTCTGTAGTAAACGCCCTTTATAATTTTAATTCGGGCGGTAGGACCCGCATAATTTATTCTATTTATCACTGTTCGGTTTTCTAACCAATCTGCATTAGAGGTAAAGTAGCAACATTCATTTTTTTGTAAATTAATTGAAACCTCCCTTACTGGAAGTTCTCCATTTTCAATAAGCCAATAAAGTTTAAGTTTTTCAATCTTAGCCTTTGTTTTCTCGTCAAACTTCATATTATCATCTAAGTTCTTTGCCATAGCTGTCAATTCCTCCCATTCATCAGGTGAAATTTTCCCATCGGCAACAATTTTATTGAATTGCATCTGCAGAAATTGTTGTCTGCTTTCTGTAGAAATTTTCTCATGTGTAATTGTTGGCAATCTTAGATTCTTTTGCAATTCATCAAGAAATTCTTCTTCTGATTTCTCAATCTTTCCATCAGAAATTACTTCATTATACGATTCTTTATAGATTTCACCGGCAAGTTGATTATGTATTTCTTCAACTTCAGAATCATTTAACATTAACAGTTTTTTCAAATAGTTTTGATAGATAACTTCTTGGTCAGTAAAAATCTTGTCTGAAATATTTTGTTGCAGATATCTTAGATACAGTTCTTTTAATCTGCCAATACATCTTTTGCGCAAATCAACTTTGTACTTAACTGAAATTGCTTCAATTTCAGTAGATTTTATTTCCCTTAAAGGTTTTGATGCAAAAAGATTATTGACTTCAATGAAAGCATTTTCTTTTGGCTCTATCTTAAGGAGTCGTTGGAAAAAACTTGGTTGAATAAGTTTTTCTATTTTACAAAAATTGTTCATGATGCTAAAGTTTTTATTAAACTTGACTAAAGGTAAATCTGCTTAGGACCAAACATTTAATATATGCAATTTACAACTTTTCATCCAATTCCGTATTTTTTTTCTCTCGTTAGCTTGAGAATTTAACTGAATTTCTTAGTGCGCGGAATTGCAGCTAACGAAAAGATTGGCAAAGGATATGGTCTTCAGATAAATGTTTGTCGTAGCGGTCGAAGGTGCAGCGCACCAGGATATTTATATTAAACAATTGAAATTAAGTATATTAATAAATAATTTTTTTGGTATAACCAACGATTTTAATTTAAGATTAAAATCCGGGTGTTGCAACGCTGAAAACAGGAAAATGCAACCCGTTCAGGATTGCATTTTCATTAATTCATTTATCTTACTATCGAATAGCACCTTTTATTTTTGCTCCGTCCTGCGATTATATAACTCCTGCCAACCCTCTGTCCCTGAGTCTGCTGCAGGTTGCGGCTTATCTGCTGCTTTTCTTTCAAGCTTTTTAATAATAACCGCCCTGGATATTCTTCCAACACCCTTGCCATGTGGCACATAATCAACCCAGGCAACAAACCTGTTAATCTTATGAGGTAATATTTCAGGAGTGCGGACAAACCCTGCATCTTCATCGCGCAAGGCATAATTGTCGTGATCCTGTTCCCAGACATCTACATAATAAAGTATCGGATCGAGATCAGAGAACACAACTATGCCATTCGCATCGGTGAATCCTTCAGAAAAAATATTTGTCTGTGCGTCCCAATCTGTTAATGAAGAATAAAGAATTACACTTGCATCAGGAACTATGTATTCATCGTAGTATTCGAGAACCTCAATTTCGAGAAGGGTCGGAATCATCACCTCAAGAGTCAGTGATGCCTTGTCCTCTAAACCGCTTTTCGAAATTGCATTTAATGTTACTTCAAATGTACCTGTTCCGGTATAAATATGGTTGGGATTTTCATCATTGGAAATATAACCATCACCAAAATCCCATTCAAATCTTACAGCATTGCGAGAATCATTTGTAAAAAGCACCTCATGCCCAACTTCGGGTTCAATCGTATCGGTATAGAAGATAGCCTCCGGTGTCTTCTCGCACGAGAAGAGAATGAATGGTAGAACCAGAGACAGATAGATAATCCTTTTCATTATTTTATTATTATTAGTTCAAAATTTTAATTTCAAAATACGTGCCATGTTTTAATAAATCAGTCGGAAGTCCGAAGTTTTTATCTTCTGGCTTCTGACTTCAGGCTTCTGACTCTGATACATTAACACTGATTAGTTACAAAATTATAATTATCTTTGCACTCCATAAAAAGAAGCTTTCAGAATGATAAAGATAACTTTTCCTGACGGAACTGCAAGAGAATATAAAAATGGAATCAGCAGTCTCGAAATCGCAGAACAGATTAGTCCGCGGTTGGCAAAAGAAGTATATGCTGCCACTGTAAATGGTGCGATCAGGGATCTTACAAGACCTATTGACCATGATGCTACACTGAAACTTCATAAGTGGGAAGATGAAGCAGCAAAGCATGCATTCTGGCATTCTTCAGCCCACCTTATGGCAGAAGCTCTGGAATCTTTATATCCGGGTATGAAATTTGGCATTGGTCCTGCTATTGAGAATGGTTTCTACTATGATGTTGATCCCGGTGATGGAAAAGTAATTACAGAATCTGATCTTCAGACTATTGAGAACAGGATGAAAGAGCTTGCAGCTAAAAACCTCACTTTCAGTAGAAGAGAGGTTAGCAAGAGGGAAGCTCTCTATATTTTTAAAAAGAAAAGTGATGAATACAAGACTGAGCTTATAAATGAACTTGTTGACGGAACAATAACATTATATACACAGGGCAATTTTACCGATCTCTGCAGGGGGCCACATCTTCCTTCAACTGAACCATTAAAAGCCATCAAGCTGTTAAGTGTTGCCGGCGCCTACTGGCGTGGGAATGAGAAGCGCAAGATGTTAACAAGGATTTATGGTATCACTTTCCCAAAACAAAAACTCCTTGACGATTACCTGGTTTTTCTTGAAGAAGCAAAAAGAAGGGATCACCGGAGAATTGGTAAGGAACTTGAACTATTTACCTTCTCACCAAAAGTCGGAATGGGACTTCCATTATGGCTGCCAAGAGGGTCAGATATACGACAGAATTTAATCAATTTCCTGACCGGTGTACTCAGGAAAAGAGGGTATAAAATTGTAACTACCCCACATATCGGAAACGTGAATTTATACAAGACTTCGGGCCATTTCGAAAAATATGGTGCCGATTCCTTTCAACCGATTTCAACCCCGCAGGAAGGCGAACAGTTTATGCTCAAACCAATGAACTGCCCGCACCACTGCGAGATTTACAATGCTACCCCCCACTCCTATAAAGAGATGCCTCTCAGAATGGCGGAATTTGGAACAGTGTACAGGTATGAACAGAGTGGTGAGTTACACGGACTTACCAGGGTCAGAAGTTTCACCCAGGACGATGCACATCACTTTTGCAGACCCGACCAGCTTAGAGAAGAGTTTAAAAGTATTATCGATCTGATATTATACATATTTAAGATCCTTAATTTCAATGATTTTACTGCACAGGTTTCGTTACGTGACCCAAATAACAAGCAGAAGTATATAGGATCAGACGAAAACTGGGAAAGAGCGGAACGTGATATTATTGAAGTCGCCGCAGAGAAAAACCTTGAGACGACAGTAGTTACCGGAGAGGCAGCATTCTATGGCCCAAAACTCGATTTTATGGTAAAAGATGCCATCGGAAGAAAATGGCAATTAGGTACAATCCAGGTTGATTACAACCTTCCTGAGAGGTTCGATCTTACTTACAACGGCAGCGATAACCAGAAACACAGACCGGTTATGATCCACAGGACAATTTTCGGATCGTTGGAACGGTTTGTTGCAGTTCTGATCGAAAATACCGCAGGAAAATTTCCACTCTGGCTTGCACCGGAAAAGGCAGTCATCTTGCCAATAAGTGAAAAATTCAACGATTATGCAGGAAAAGTTTTGGAAATTCTAAATAATTCCGATATTTGCACACTGATTGACGATAGAAGTGAAAAGATAGGTAAGAAGATCAGGGATAATGAATTAAAGAGGATTCCCTACCTTCTTATAATAGGCGAAAAAGAGGTTGAAAATGAAACAATCGCTGTCCGGAAGCAGGGTGAGGGTGATAAAGGGAGCATGAAAATTGAAGAATTTGTGAGTTTTATTAACTCTGAGATCAAAAAAGAAATTGCATTTTAATGCACGATAAGTAATTCTAGTATTAACAAAAATAAGGAGGAAAGAGCTATAGCTTTACCAATAAGGCGAAGCCCGGCAAGGGTTACCCAGCCGGCTCACAAAATTAATCACAGGATCGCTGCAAAAGTGGTCAGAGTAGTCGGTGAAGAAATAGAAGCTGAAGTAATGAGTATTCAGGATGCTCTGAAACTGGCCGACAATCTCGAACTCGATCTTGTTGAAATTTCTCCCAATGCGGATCCCCCTGTTTGTAAAATTGTTGATTATCAGAAGTTTCTTTATCAGCAGAAAAAAAAACAGAAAGAGATAAAGGCCAAAACATCAAAGGTTGTGGTGAAGGAGATAAGATTTGGCCCGAACACTGATGATCATGATTATAATTTTAAGCTTAAACATGCAATGAGGTTCCTCGAAGAGGGAGCAAAAGTCAGAGCTTACGTGTTCTTTAAAGGAAGATCTATTTTATTCAAGGAACAGGGTGAAGTATTGTTATTACGCTTTGCCAACGACCTTGAAGAATACGGGAAAGTAGAACAACTTCCAAGACTTGAAGGGAAACGGATGATAGTATCCTTTTCGCCGAAAAAGAAAAAATAGTTTTTTAATATATTTGATAGAGAGAAATGCCAAAAATGAAGACTAATCCCGGTGCAAAGAAAAGATTTTCTCTGACCGGAACAGGAAAGATCAAGCGTAGACATGCATTTAAAAGCCACATCCTGACAAAAAAAGCAACCAAACGTAAGAGAAATCTTACCTATGCCGGCCAGGTTCACAAAACAGATCTTAAAAACGTTAAGCTGTTGCTCGCAATGAAATAATTGTTAAACGCATTGATAAAATTAATTATAGTATTAACAGATTGTTCAGCAATAAAGAGTCTTTAACCCGACCGCTGACATTCAAAAAAGATGAGTTATGCCAAGATCAGTAAATGCAGTTGCTTCAAGGGCCAGAAGAAAAAAGGTTCTTAAGCTGACAAAAGGAAACTTCGGATCACGAAGAAATGTAATAACAGTTGCAAAGAATACCCTCGACAAAGGATTAGGGTATGCATACCGCGACAGGAAGAAGAAGAAAGGCCTGTTCAGGGCTTTATGGATTCAAAGGATTAATGCAGGTGTACGTCAGTACGATATGAGCTATTCTGAATTTATCGGGAAACTCGACAAAAAGGGAATAACTCTCAACAGAAAAACCCTTGCCGACCTGGCGATGAACCACCCTGAAGCTTTTAAAGCTATTGTAGAAAAAGTTAAGTAGTAGAAATTCTATCATACAAAAAAGGACATGCGAAAACATGTCCTTTTTTACTATCTCTTTTTTACCTCACCCTAAATCCCTCTCCTGAAGAAGAGGGACTTATCTATTTGATAATCTTTCTATTACCCCCTTCTCTTTTAGGAGAAGGGGGCAGGGGGATGAGGTTTTTATCTCGCTTTCATAAACATCCTTTTCCACCTGATCCTATTGAGACCCTTTGCCTCTTTATCGAGCGATAACCAGATGAACTTTGGCGTACCGACCACATGATCTTCCGGAACAAAGCCCCAATATCTTGAATCCGCTGAATTGTGACGGTTATCGCCCATCATCCAGTAATAGCCCATCTTAAAGGTGTAACTGTCAGCTGCAACATTATTTATATATATTGTATTGCCTTCAACCCTCAGATCATTTTCCTCGTAGACATCTATTATCCTCTCATAAAGACAAAGATTTGATGTATCTAACTTAACCGTCGTTCCTTTTACCGGCATCCAGATCGGACCAAAGTTGTCTTCGTTCCATCCATAAACAGGGCTGTATGGGAAAATATAAGGAGCATATACCCCTTTTCTTTCAAGAATCGGGGAAACCTCTGTAACATTTGAAAATCTGGAAATTGCTTCAGCGTTTGCTTTTGTCAGAGGCATCAGGTAAGCCGAGCCGGACATCGTCTGGTCGGACCTGGAAATATTCATCCGTTCAAATGCTTTTGGATTAATAGTCGTTCCGTTTGTCCCGACAACATAAGTCGTTTGCTGTGTATTATTATCGGGTACAATTTTACCGTTTACATAAAGCACTCCTGATCTGATAGTTACGGTATCGCCTGGAATTCCGATACACCTTTTCACATAATTATCTCTTCTGTCTACCGGCCGGTATATTATAGTATATTTCTCCCAAATCTCTTTTCTTGCCATTTGATAATAATAATTGTCCGGCTTTAGTGCAGTACCACTATAACTATCCCTCATTTTCAAATCACTGGCATTCCTCCTGACAATTTCATAATAACTGGTCGCCTGTTCTTCTACAACAACAGTATCTCCGGCAGGAAAATTAAAAACGATGGGATCATTATTTTTTACCTCTCCACCACCTGCCAGACGCTTATATGGCCAAATAACCAGATTTGACCATGATTTACCTTTGGTTAAAGGCATGGTATGCTGAGTGAATGGAAATGCAATCGGAGTATTTGGCAATCTTGGACCATAGGCAAGCTTGCTTACAAAAAGATGATCACCTACCAGTAAGGATTTCTCCATGGAAGGAGTTGGAATACGATAATTCTGAAAAAGGAAAATATTTATAAGGGTAACAGCAATCACTGCGAAAATCAAAGCATCAAGCCATTCAATAAAAGCACTGTTTTTGCCGTTTCGCTTTTTCCAGAAGGTCCAGTTTACCTTCTCGGTTATGTATAAATCAAAGATTATACCCAAACCGAGCAGCAACCAATAATTACCAATCCAGATAACAACCAGAATATAGAGAATTGCAGCTATTGCAAACCTTATGTGTTTTTTTGAAAAAAAATCAGTCATGATAAAATTGTTTTAGAGCCGGTAAAAGTAGAAATAAATATCAGAATCCCATTACATCGTTCATTGTGAATATCCCTTCCTTCAAATGGATAAACTCTGCGGCAACAACGGCTCCCAATGCGAAACCTTTCCTGTTTTTGGCTTCATGCCTCAGACTTATTGTGTCAATCTCCGAATCCCAGGTGACAGTATGGGTTCCCGGAACAACCCCTTCGCGGACAGAACGGATTGGTATACAATTGTTTATTTTTTCATTATCAAAACACCAGCTTTCATAATCAGAATGCTTCTCTATTATACCAGATGCAAGAGTTATTGCCGTACCACTTGGGGCATCAAGTTTTTTTGTGTGATGAATCTCCTCAAT
>JBAWXY010000096.1:0-9674 GCA_037143835.1 Bacteroidota bacterium | reverse complement strand
CCCCTCTCTCCGCAAAGCCAAAGCAAACCATCCGCCATCTGGCGGATGGTTTTTTATTTTACCCTGAGACAGAGCCTTGCCAGCAGAGGCAATGACGAAGGGTAAAATAAAATTTATCCCGACTTGTCGGAATTGCTTTGGCTTTGCAAGATTCCCCAAAAGGGATCACGACCGAGCGAAGCAAGGTCGTAATCCCCCTGAATCTAAGGAACTCACCCCCGGCCTTTTGGGATCCCTAAAAGCTCATCGAAGCCAGGCAATTCTAAGTTAAAATCATATTCAATTTCAATAATTTTCGTACATCTGCTTCATATTATTAATATTTTACTAACTATTAGATACTTTTATTAATTTATTAAGCATTTTTTCTTTGTTTTATAAATATAATACTTATATTTGCTTCAATAAATTAAAACAGCAAGATGATTTCTTTCTGCAAAATCTTATTAAACAATAATTTCAATAATCACTCATTCAGAGACAGGAAGGATAATGTCAGATTGTAACAAAATATATTAAACACAAATTTGATAAAAAGCCTTCCAAAAACGGGAGGTATATTATTATAAAGAAAAAGAAACCAAATTTTTATTAATCAATAATTTAATAAATTATGACACCAGAAACTATTCAGATCCAAGTCTCTGCTATTACAGATAAGTTAAAAACGGAAGGAGCAATTTGTTTCATAAAAGACAAATTCGCAAAAAGATTAGCTCACGATCTGAACCTGATTAATGTTTCGGCACCAATTGCAGTTCTTGATGGAACCGGAATTAATGATGATCTTAATGGGATTGAAAAGCCGGTAAGTTTTTCGATAAAGGGTATGAACGGGCAAAAGGCTTTAATAGTCCAATCCCTGGCAAAATGGAAACGTCTGCGCTTAAAAGAGTTCAGTATTGAAGCAGGAAAAGGCTTATTGACTGATATGAGAGCCGTGAGACCTGATGAGGATTTGAGCCCGATACATTCAATATATGTTGATCAGTGGGACTGGGAAAAACACATTTTCCCGGAGCAAAGAACTTTAAACTACTTAAAAACAACTGTTGAAAGTATATATGAAGTGCTGAAGGCAACCGAAAATGATGTATGTAACAGGTATCCGGAACTTACACCTGAGTTGCCTGATAAAATCCACTTTGTACATGCCGAAGAACTTTTAAAACAATTCCCTGACCTTACGGTTAAACAACGGGAAACAAAAGTTGCATGTAGTTTTGGAGCAGTATTTATAATAGGTATAGGAGCCAACCTGAGCAACGGGGAACCTCATGATGGGCGTGCACCTGATTATGATGACTGGAGCACAACAAATGAAGATGGATATAATGGTTTAAATGGAGACATTATCCTATGGAATCCTGTATTACAATCAGCATTTGAAATTTCTTCAATGGGTATTCGTGTCGACAAAGGAGCATTGGAAAAGCAACTGGAAATACGAGGATGTTCCGACAGAAAAAAATTATTGTTTCACAGAATGCTGCTAAACAATCAGCTACCGCTTAGTATAGGAGGTGGAATTGGACAATCCAGAGTATGTATGTATTTTCTTAAAAAAACTCATATTGGAGAAGTGCAATCAAGCATCTGGCCGGAAACAGTTCTGAGCCAATTAGAAAATGATGGTTTAAAGTTGTTATAAGGTAAATTTAGTCTCACTTAAATTCATTTGGAAGATACATCTAAAATGAGCCAATCTTTGGAGCAGGCCATTCGCAAAGAGGGGTGTGTTTAAGGAATCCCCCTTTACAACGTAAACGTATAAGTATATTTCAGTAATACAGACCTGTTACTAAACAACGGCAGTCTGGGATTCTCAATATCCCTGTAAGTATTTCGTCCTTCATTAAATACAATATAAAAATCATTCCCTTCACGTGGATTATAACGGAATCTGAAATTGGTTATTACGGCGTTTTCTGCAGTATTGTATTGAATGAAAGTGCTGATTGAAGTTTTAGTTGTGAACATTACAAGAGTTTTGAAACCGGCAACTCCCCCGCTAAATGACTGATCACGACTCCTGAAACTCAGGAAATTATGTTCATATTCAAGACCCAGCTGCAGGCTTGAACCAACGTTCCATGAAGGTTCGATTCCGAATGTAAATTGGTTGCCATCATAAAAGGATCCTGCAAAAACATCAAATCCCAAAACAAATTTGTTTGATCTCGGTGAATTCAGATGAGTTTCAAACTGGTTGAATCCATATTTTCCTGCGGGAACATAGGCATCTTTTGAAAAACTGAAGGTATCCGTAACATTTTCATAGATATGCTTTAATCCAAACATTCCGTTGTAGCCCGATTTAAGGCTTAGATCATAAGACAATTCGGTTTCGAATGACTGGGCAGAATTATCCAGATTGTCCGTGAATGCCATTGCACCAAAACGGACTCCATGGTTCTGAATGGTTGACTCTTCTCCCGGAATCCATCCATATCCCAAACCTCCGTAATAATGAGTGTAATTATTACGCATCTGGAATCCGATTTTAGGATCAAAATCTTTCCCGCTTCTCGACCACGTAAAATCATAGTTCAGCCCTTTCTGGTTAAACCTGCTCCAGTTGAGAAATAACCGGGTCGGATCAAGGGAGAACATCTTATTCTGAGAAGCGTTGTCCATAACCTGGGCCCATTTAACATTCAGGTAATCATTCTCAGACATTTTGAAAATTCCATCCATTCCATATGCAGTATTATATGAACCATCTGTTCCTATTCGTGATGTAATGATTCCCCCGACATAACTGTTTTCATTGATCACCTGCCTTCTTAAGCGGAGAATGCCGAAATTTTCTGATGTCAGCGCATCGACTGAACCAGCTTCCTGATTAATGGCCTGAGTTTGCATATCAAGGAATCCTATATCCCATTTCCCTGCCATACCAGTAATTCGCGCACCGCCATAAATCGGTACCTGTTCTCCCTCATGAAGACCTATACGTCTGCTGTAAAAGAGGCTGCTTCCGGGTTCAAAATCAAAAGTGAACACACTGGACCGTTCCTGGAAGAATGTTCTTTTTTCAGGAAAAAACAATGAGAAACGGGTCAGATTGATCTGCTCATCATCGGCTTCTACCTGGGCAAAATCAGTATTGACAGTCAGGTCCATGGTTAGATTATTGGTCAGACCATATTTTACATCAAGCCCTGCATTGATTTTCGGGCTTTTGTCAAGGTCGTAACCGGTGGCTGTTTCATTCAGAACATTATCCAGCTGAGTACCCCCGATAACGTATGGAGCTATATAAAAAGGCTTTTTGGATTTAAGACCCTCAAATACAACTTCCTGTGCTTTTGATGGTCTGTAGGCACTTGATTCCCCCCAGTTTGGCGGAATTGCAGGAAAAACATCAACTTCATTCTTATGTGCGATTTTGCGTATACAGATAAAGCCCATTACAATCTTACCGTCATTTTCTTTAAAACGCATACTTGAAAACGGAATTCGCATTTCTGCAAACCAGCCCTGTTCATTTTTTGATGTTTTTACATCCCAGAAAGTATTCCAGCTCAGATTAAACGGACCTTCACGTGGGTCTCCTCCCATACCCATAGCATCCTTGGAAATAGTAAAATCACTTCTCAGTCCTGTGGGTGTAGTTGCAAATCCAAGTCCGTTCTCCTTATCATTAAATGAGTCGAATATCAACATTAGCTCCTCGCTGGCAACTTCAGATTCATCACGTTTCTTGGATGAAATGAGCATATCCGACGGATTAGAATCATATAACCTGGCACCTATATATAAGTATGAATTGTCATAACATACCATCACTTCACTTTTTTCTGAAGGCTGATTACCAAAAGTTGGCGTATGCATTACCAATTGAAGCGGTTGGATATTCTGCCAGCAGTCATCATCAACAATACCATCGAATTTAAACTCACCCTGGATTTTGGGAATGGTTATCTTTTCCTGTGATTTTGCATTTATGGGTGCTAAAAAGATTAATGCACACACAATGTATTGCACAAAATCTGACACTTTCTTTAATTTCATACTAACAGTTAAATTTTAAATTATGTTTCAAAAAATTTAGCTTCAAGATACTGAACGAAAATTTCAATTTTTAATTAAGAATAAAATCCAAATCAGACTGAAAAAAAACAATCGTACGATGATATGACAAAAAATATGCTTGAAATATTCCATATACAGGAAGGATTATTCACTTTCCCCATGATGAGAAGTGTTTCGCGAGTCGTGAGTCGAGTGTTGTGAGTCGCTATAAAGTTACTTCGGGGCAGTGATCAATCCTTTTATTTTAGTTATATCAACCTCAATCTGAGGATCAAATGACAGACTGTTCATATACTTCAGAATAGAGTTCAGTAATTGCTTTGAAGCCAGTCTCTCTTCAGAAATATCTTTCAAATCAATACTGCAAACCATTAATTTGCCACTATTGGTTTTCGTTTCAAAGGCTAAGGCCAGCCGACGATTTTCAAACCAGGTATTGATTGGCTGAATAAGCGGTTTAAGATTTGCCGGAAAACCATCGAGTATCATTGCCTGCGAATGTGAAACCGGATCCCACCACTGCCAATTACTGTGAAACTCCGTTGGGAAGTCATTGAAAAGCGGGTGTTTTGGATCACATAGAATACCAAGAGTATGCGGTGCCTGGTTATTGGTCCAGGCGGTGTTCCAGAATATACTTGAAAATCCGATAACAACCTGTGCTCCCTTTTCTTTTCCGACTTTGCCATAAGTAAGTAACAGAACAGAACCTCCATTTTTCAGAGTTGTTTCAGCAATTTTATCAAGCTTGTCCGTTATTAAAACATTGCCATTAATTATCTCCTGTTTTGCCGGGTATACCCAAAAATCCCAGCTGTTTTTATAAGATGTGTTTTCTACAGAAACCTCCAGTTTAAGTTTCTGAACTTTAGAAATATTGGCCAGATCAACTGATAAATAGCCTATTGGAATGCAATTACCAATCGCAATATCCTCTTTTGTGAAAATCTCCTTATAAATAGTGTCACCTGCTGAATTTAAGACATCACACAAAATCACAGGCTTTTTTAAAGGTTTTGCTCCGAAATGGGCCATTTCAATCTCTGCTTTAAAAGACTCATTATTACTGTAAACCATCTTCTTCATTCTTGCAAGGGGAACAGTCTCGCTGCAAAACATTCTGAATTCTTCGGGAGTAATATACCCCTTCGACTCAAAGAACGGACTCAGAATTCCAACAAGGGCCGTTCCTTGACCAGGAAAATCGTGAAGCTGAAGAAGGTGAAACCCGGCAAATCCGGGGGTCCTCAGGGCAGCCTCAATTTCAGCTTTATAACATAATGCCTGAAGCTTCCCTGAGGCCATCAGAAAATCTTCTGCCTGTCCTCCCATATTATTTTCAACCAGTGTTTCGCGGAAAATCTCAAAATTTGTTGGTTTTAAAACTCCGGCATACTTTTCTATTTCCTTAAAATCGGGATAAACGCACCATTGTCCGATCTCATGACTGACAGTAGGTACTGTGAACTTAGAAACAAAATCACGAAAGTCAAACATGGTCTGGGGAGGTTCAGCATTAATGATACTCTTTAATCCCTCTCCCCAGTGTTGAATCCTTGGTTCAGACGATAGGTTGTAATCATTTTCAGGAATTATTGGCCATCCAGCTGCAGATGTATATACCCTTCGGTTATCCTTTGTTTTCCAGTATGTCAGAAGCTTTCCCAGATACTCCTTCTGGTTTCTACCGGCAGGTTCATTACCATAAGCCATCATGCAGAATGATGGGTGGTTTCCATATGCTTTTAATATCCTGTCACCCTCCTCATAAATAAACTTATCCACCGGATCTCCATTCCCGATAGCGCTTCCCTGATTCGCCCATGAACTGCATTCGATATGAAAATAAATTCCCAGTTTATCTGCAGCGATGAATGCCGCTTCAGGAGGGCACCAGGAATGGAAGCGGATATGATTCAATCCATAATCTTTGCATGTTTGCAAAACCTTCTCCCACAATTTAACATCTGTTGGCGGATATCCCGTAAGCGGAAAGATACAGCACTCCAGTGTTCCTCTTAAAAAAACCTGCTGACCGTTAACCTCAAACCGGGTGCCGTTAGTTTTAAATTCGCGCATTCCGAAATCAAGAGATTTATGATCAACTAATTTCCCCTTTGATTCTTTCAGGCAGACTGAAAGTTTGTATAAAGCAGGTGTGAATTCGCTCCATAATTGAGGTTTACTTCCCATTACATAGTCGGTCACTAATTCTATCCTGTCAGAATCAGTGTTTACTTTAACAATCTTTTTCTTCGCATTATGTGAAATTTCCGAATTGAAACCTTCAGCTTCGAGTACTAATTTCCCTTTAAAAGGAGCACCGGTATTATTCGTAATTGCAACAATTATTTTTGCACTCTTTTTCTGAATATCGGGATAAACTCTTATATCACTGATAAATACTTGAGATGTTGCTTTAAGACTTATTTCACCTGTTATTCCATTCCAGTTTGACTGAGTGTGGTCACTGATGCTGTGAGAATTAACCCCGATAGGAATAATTACTCGATTATCAATTCTGATACTTAAAAGGTTTTTACCGGGAACAAGCAGATCGGTTATTTCATACTCATGAGGAGATGCAAGGCTGTTCTGACTTCCTGCCTTTTTATCATTTATATAAACAGTAGATTCCCAGTGGCAGCGCTCAAGGAACAGTGTAACATTTTTTCCTTCCCATCCTTCAGGCAGTTCAACCTCTTTCTGATACCAGGCAGCTCCTTTATAGTATTTAACCGGTTTCAGCCAGAATGGAATTTTAATATTGCCAGGTTGGCGATATCTGGCATACTTTTCCTGCTTGAAATAGGATTTGTCAATTATATCGCCGGTCCAGTCTGTTTTAAGTGTCACTTCATCACCTTTGCCGTTTTCGGCCATTGAGCCTGGAAGTTTAACGATTTCATCCATCACCTCCGAATACCATTTGTTTTCAATTCCCTGGTCAAGTGAATCAATTTTAAAATTCCACTCTCCGGAAAGGGAGAGCTTTTCTGTAATTTCATTTTGTTTAACACTGCAACCGGCCAGCATAAGAATCAACCATATTAAATTTTTCATAAGCTTTGATTTATTTCATTATGTGTCGGATATGTCATGTTTTTTTCTAAAGTTGGTCAACCTGAATGTCTTCATTCTTATAAAAGAGTTTTCAATGATCTGGTTATTTCGAGACTAAAATCTCTACGGATACATCTGCCAAACCTTCTGCCGATGCGGTAAGTGTAACTTTGCCCGGAGTCTTTCCTGCCTGAATTACTGCCAATCCCATACCATTAAAAACTTTTCTCTTATTTGACTTGTAAGGTTCATGGTCTGCCGGGTTACCATTATCAAGCCCGATTAATTTACCGTTTCCCTCAATTTTATACTGAATTAAATTATCAGCCGTTGGTACAATATTACCCCGGGCATCGATAATTTCAATTCTGACGTGTGCCACATCCTGGTTATCCGCTCTAATCTGCTTATTATCAACTATTAATTTAATTGATGCAGGCTTTCCTGTTGTTTCAATCACTTCAGTATATACAACTTTACCATTTTTTTTACCAATAGCTTTAAGAGTTCCTGGTTCATAAGGTACATCCCAGGAAAGATGAAGGTCAGCTGTTGTCGGTAAAATCTGGGGAAATGCATACCCATTCCAGCTGCCGGAATTACCCTGACGCGGGAATTCCATCCTTTTTTCTCCAAATGATTTTCCATTGACAAATAATTCCACTGCGTCGCAATTGGTATATGCAATTACTGGTATTACCTGGACTTCCCTGCCTTCCCAGTTCCAGTGCGGGAAAAGGTGTATCATTGGATTTTTAGTCCATTGACTCTGATAAAAGAAATACCCGTCTTTAGGAAAGCCGCAAAGGTCAATAACTCCGCTGCTTGAATTTTTTGAAGGCCATCTCGATTCACCGAGGTAATCGATACCTGTCCACATAAAATCACCGATTACATAAGGGTTAACAGAAACAAATTTCCATAATTGTTCAGCGCGGATCATCCTGAAATTGTAGTTAGGATTAATTACTCCGGTATCACGACCAAGATTATAATCACCTCTTACACTGCCGTTTGAAGCACTTTCTGTTCCGATCATTTTCCAGTCGGGGTGAGCCTGACGGTCGATACTGTAAAAAAGTTCCCGACGTTCGTGCCAGCGGTCAACATAGTTATAGCCGACAATATCAAGAAGGTTGAGAAATTCAACTCTTGCTGTGTTATTATCACTTGCGATATTGTCGCAGGCAACAGTGACAGGTCTTGTAGTATCTTCGTTGTGAAAAATGCCGATCAGTTTCTGAAGCATTTCCGGTCCGTTTAAGGCGGATTGTTCCGGAATTTCATTACCTGCACTCCAGAGAACAATCGAAGGGTGATTGCGGTCGCGGCGGATCATTGAAATAACGTCTTTTTCAGCCCACTCGTCAAAATAGATATTGTAACCGAAAGGCACTTTACCTTTTTTCCATTCATCAAAAACTTCGTCCATCACAAGAAATCCCATCCTGTCGCATAAATCAAGAAATTCAGGAGCAACGGGATTGTGTGAAGCGCGGATTGCATTACAACCCATTTCTTTAAGAAACTGTAACCGGCGTTCCCAGACCTTTATAGGAACAGCTGCACCAAGGCAGCCACCGTCATGATGCAGGCATACCCCGTTCATTTTAATATTCTGTCCATTAAGAAAGAATCCCTTATCGACATCATACCTGATACTACGGATCCCGAAAGGTGTTTTTACTTCGTCGACTGGTTTGCTGTTCACCATTATTTTTGTAACAAGCGAATACATTACCGGTTTGTCAACCGACCATAACCTGGGTGATGGAATCTTGATCTGCTGGGTCAGGGTCAGTTCCTGCCAGGGTTGAATCTGTAAAGGAGATTCTGTTTGTCCGATAATCTCTCCTTTGTCATCAAGTACCTGAGAAAGCAAAATGGCTTTTCCCACTGCTGATGAGGCATTTTCAAACCTGACATTAGCTGCAACAGTTGCACTGTTTTCTGATATTTCAGGAGTTGTGACATAAATTCCCCATTGAGCAATATGCAACTTATTAGTCCGGATAAGCCACACATGCCTGTAAATTCCCGAACCTGAATACCATCTGGAATTAGGTTGTTTCGAGTTATCAACTTTTACTGCTATTACATTTTCGCCTTCTTTCAGGAACGAATCGAGGTTATAATAAAAACTGTTATAACCAAATGGATAATTACCCAGATGGTTCCCGTTCAACCAGACATCACTGTTCATGTAAACGCCATCAAAAACAATGAGATTATTCATTTTCATGTCGCTCTTCCTGATTGAAAAATATTTACGATACCAGCCAATGCCGGCAGGCAGATACCCTCCTGATCCGCCGGTGGGTGCTTTTTCACTTACAGTACCTTCTACACTCCAGTCATGGGGAAGGTCGAGAAAACGCCATGCTTTATCATTAAAATTGGATTCATGGGCATTCTGAGCGTCTCCAAGAAAAAATTTCCAGTTGTCATCAAAACTGGTTTCAATTCTGCTACCGGCTTGTCCATAAACCATATTAACGCTTTGGAATATTACCGATGCAAAAACAATTTTAAAAGCATTTCTGAGATTCATATTCAGTATTTTAAATTAAACC
>JBAWXY010000095.1:0-9832 GCA_037143835.1 Bacteroidota bacterium | reverse complement strand
TTCCTCGGGGCTAACGGTGCAGGAAAAACGACAACTATCCGGATACTTTCAGGCCTTTCCAAACCTACATCAGGAGAGGTTAAAGTTGCCGGATTTGATGTATACAGGCAAACTGAACAGATTAAAAAGAATATCGGGTACATGTGCCAGAAATTCTCACTCTATGAGGACCTAACAGTAAAAGAGAACATTATTTTGTACGGGGGGATTTACGGGATTAGCAAATCACTTATCAAAGAGAGAATTGCCGAACTACTTACAAAGCTCCGGTTTCAGGAATATGAAAACAGAATAATCGCCGATCTGCCTCTGGGCCTGAGACAGAAACTTGCCTTCTCGGTGGCGGTTTTGCACGAACCAAAGATCGTATTTCTCGATGAACCGACAGGCGGTGTGGACCCCATTACCAGGAGACAGTTCTGGGAAATGATATATGAGACGGCAGCAAGGGGCATTACAGTATTTGTCACAACACATTATATGGACGAGGCTGAATATTGCGACCGGATTTCAATAATGAGTGAAGGGAAAATTGTGGCTCTGGATACTCCGGAAAACCTTAAGAAGCAATATAATGCTGCAACGATTGAGGAGGTTTTCATTAAGATCGCGCGTCCGGTTAAAAATTAAGATATGAAGAGATTCCTGGGGTTTGTTAAAAAAGAGTTCCTGCATATTTTCAGGGATTACAGGACACTTTTTATCTTATTCGGTATACCGGCTGCCCAGATCCTGATCTTTGGTTATGCAGTAAGTATGGATATTAAAAATGCCGGGGTTGCTATTCTTGATTTATCTCATGATGAAATAACTCAGAAATTAACAGATAAAATAATCTCCTCAGGATTTTTCAAAAGAACCGAAAACCTGCTGCATTACAACGATATCGACAAGGTCTATAAGAAGGGAAAAACCAAGGCTGTTATCATTTTTGAAGCGGATTTCGGTAAAAAGCTGGTAAGAGAAGGAAAAGCTTCACTCAGCATAATTGCCGATGGTTCAGAACCGAATATTGCTACCCTTGTAACAAATTATACAACGGCAATTGTTAATGATTTCACAATGGAATTGGCAGGACCGGCATTAAATAATTCAATCCGGATTCAACCTGAAGTCAAAATGTTCTATAACCCGAATCTGAAAAGTCATTTTATGTTTGTCCCGGGAGTAATTACTCTTATCCTCATACTCATTTGTGCGTTGATGACCTCTGTTACAATTACTCGTGAAAAAGAGTTCGGGACTATGGAGGTTTTGCTGGTCTCTCCTCTCCGGCCCATCCAGATAATACTCGGAAAGGTGATGCCCTACTTTATACTTTCTTTTTTCAATGTCCTTCTCATCCTTGCATTATCGTGGTTAGTATTCGGGCTCCCGGTGAAAGGAAGCATTATACTCCTGCTTGCTGAATGCATGCTTTATATTTTAATGAGCTTAACCCTTGGGATTTTAATCTCAACTGTATCGAAAAACATGCAGCAGGCAATCTTCATCTCGCTTATAGGACTGATGTTACCGACCATTCTGCTATCGGGGTTTATCTTCCCGATTGAAAACATGCCAAAAGTTTATGATTATGTAAGTATGATATTGCCACCAAGGTACTTTATAGTAATAATTAAAAACATTATGATAAAGGGGACAGGGTTGATGTATATATGGAAAGAGACACTTATTCTGATAATTATGACACTGTTTTTTATCGGGTTGAGTGTGCGGAAGTTTAAAATAAGACTTGAATAAAACTTAAGACAAAAGACAACCTGCCTGCCCTGCCTACCGGCAGGCAGGCGGCAGGCAGGAAGTATAAAGACAAAAGCCGGAAGAACCCCGAAGGGGTGTAATATGAATAGAATAAAGGACCCACTTAAGTAAGCGCCGGAGTTGATAATAACATAAATGGGAGGAGTATAATACCGGCGCAAGGAAGACAGAAGGAAACGAAGTGACTGAAGGATGATGTATAAGAAAAAAAACAAAAGGTAAAAGTAATAAGATGAGAACGATATTATACCTTATAAGAAAAGAATTTATACAGATTTTCCGGAATAAATTTATTTCAAAAGCAATTTTTGCTGTTCCGATTGTTCAGATGCTGATACTGGTCCCGGCAATAACATTTGAGATAAAGAATGTAAAACTCGCAATTATTGATAGAGATATGACCTCTGAATCGAGAGGGCTGATAAGCAAGCTTGAAGGTTCTACATTTTTCAAAGTATCTTTTTCGACCTTTTCCGAAAGTGAGGCCAACAACCTGCTTCATCGCAATAAATGCAGCGTGATACTTCAGATACCCTCAGGCTTTGGAAGGGATATAGGAAACGCGAACCCCGCAAAACTCCTTGCAACCATTGATGCCATAAATGCCTCAACTGCACAGCTTTCATGGGCTTATCTCAATGGAATTATCCGCGATTATAATATGGACCTCATCACAGAAAATATCAGCACCAATCCATTGGTTCCACTGCCACAGATACAGATTACCAACAGGTACTGGTATAATGAGATGCTAAACTATAAATATTACATGCTCCCTGGTATACTTGTGATACTTGTTACAGCGATAGGGTTCCTTCTTGCCGGATTAAATATGGTAAGGGAAAAAGAGATTGGAACAATCGAGCAGATAAACGTCACTCCTGTCAGAAAATATCATTTCATAATTGCCAAGATGGTGCCGTTTCTGCTAATAGGCCTGATAGATCTTGCACTTGGTTTAGTGATTGGCAAACTGGCTTTTAACATCCCTTTTGAAGGAAGTATCTTACTTATGTTTTTTGGTGCATCACTTTTTCTGATCGCTGTACTCGGATTGGCTCTTTTCATTTCAACATTTTCAGGAACACAGCAGCAATACATGTTTATCGCTTTCTTCTGCATGATAATCTTTATCCTGATGAGCGGAATCTTCACCCCTTATGAGAGTATGCCTGTGTGGGCACAGGACTTCAATCTGATCAATCCTGTCGCCTACCTGATGCGGATAAACAGGATGGTAATGCTGAAAGGATCTACAATTCATGACATCAGCAGGGAGCTGTATTCTCTGGCAGCAATTGCAATTTGTTTTTCAGCACTTGCAGTAAGACGTTACCGGAAGACAGCTTAATTATCCTTCATTAATATTGTAGACTTTACAGGCCAATGGTCGGAGATGAAAATCCCCTTTTCCTTTTTAATTACAATACTGTGATCCAATACTTTCATGCCGTCCCTGACGAAAATATAATCTATTCTTCCTGTACCCGGCTTATCAGAAAAACCATTGAATGTATAAGCGGGACCTAGTGGTCTTTTTTGAGAAATAACATAGGAATCCTTTAATAATGGAACGCTCTCATCAGGTCCTGTTAATATCGCATAGCCTTTGCTGGAAGGCTGCATATTGAAATCGCCGGTAATTATGAACGGGGATCCGTCTGATATCTTATCAACCTCTTTCATGAGTATTTTTGAACTCATTATCCTTGCAGAATCAGAATCATGCGCAAAATGTGTATTAAAATAGAAAAAATGCTCATGGTTGTTCTTATCTACAAGCTCCATCCATGTTACAATACGCGGAAGTGAAGCTCCCCAGCCCCTCGATCCCGGGACCTCAGGTGTGTCGGAGAGCCAGAAAGTTATTGTTCTTACCATATTAAACCTCTCCTTTCTGAAAAACACCGGGTTCATCTCTCCTGCCCTTGCCCCATCATCACGACCTACTCCGGTTGATGAATAATCTGTCAGAACAGAATCGAGAACCTCATACTGGCGCCATAAAACTTCCTGCATACCAAGAATATCGGGCTTCTCATTTGAAATGAAATTACAAACCTGCGATGCCCTGTTGGGCCAGGCATTAATACTGTCTCCTGGGTTATCGTACCTGACATTTAATGTCATAATTTTAATCGCATATTTTTCTGACTTGTGAGAACAACCTGTCAGAACAAAGAAAAATATGGCGATAATATAGATAAGCAGCTTTTGCATTATACCATAATTTTTATCAAAGATACTCATCTGAATTTTAATAATCATCATAATCCTGATATAGCAAGGCACAATTGATTCAGAAAGGCCATGTACCAATTATTTATATATTTGTGCAATAAATTCATTTGATGCCTGATGTAATAAAGCTTTTGCCCGACTCGGTAGCCAACCAGATTGCTGCAGGAGAAGTTATTCAAAGGCCGGCTTCTGTGGTAAAAGAACTGATGGAAAATTCTGTTGATGCCGGGGGAAAAAACATAAGGGTAATTATTAAAGACTCAGGCAAGACATTAATCCAGGTAATTGATGATGGAGCCGGCATGTCTGAGACCGATGCAAGACTGTCATTTGAGAGACATGCCACCTCAAAGATCACAACAGCACAGGATCTTTTTGCCATTACAACAAAAGGCTTCAGGGGAGAGGCACTGGCTTCTATTGCCGCTGTCGCAATGGTTGAGCTTAAAACACGCAGGGAAGAGAGCGATACCGGAATACTTGTAGTAATAAATGGTTCAAAAGTTGAAACACAAGAGCCCTGTAGCTGTCCGGTGGGTTCAAGCTTTTCGGTTAAAAACCTTTTTTTTAATATCCCTGCACGACGTAAATTCCTTAAATCGGATAATACCGAAATCAGACATTTAGTAAATGAATTTCAGAAGATAGTAATAGCTCATCCCGATATCAGGTTTTCTCTTCATCACAACGATAGTGCGATTTACAACCTTGTGGCAGGCAACTTAAGACAACGTATAATCGGTGTTTTCGGAAAACAGATCAACCAGGATCTCATTACTCTCGAGACAGAAACTAGCCTTATCAGCATAAAAGGATTTATCGGGAAACCCGAGAATGCACGAAGGACATACGGTGAACAGTTCTTCTTTGTGAATAACCGCTTTATGAAACACCCCTATTTCCATAAGGCAGTTGTTGAAGCTTACCATAATATACTTCCAGTTGAAGCTATACCCTCATATTTCATTTTCATGGAAGCTGATCCGGCCTCGATTGATATAAATATTCATCCTACAAAAACCGAGATCAAGTTTGAGGACGAAAGATCAATATGGCAGATACTTATGGCATCTGTGCGGGAAGCTCTTGGCCGGTTCAATATTGTTCCGTCACTCGATTTTGAAAATGAAGCCCTGATAGATATCCCTGTAAGGAGTTCCTCGAACCACATACCCGAACCACCTAAGATTGAAATCAATAATCAGTATAATCCATTTGAAGGCGAAGAGCGGATACCTGATAGGTCCGGATTCGTTGAGCGGTTTGAGAGAGAAAACACTGCAAACTGGGAAAAACTTTATTCAGCACTTGAAAAAGAAAATGATAATCCGGAACAATTTGAAAAGATAAGGGAGTCACAAAGGAAGTTCTTCCAGATAAAAAATAAATATATTGTCTGTCCTGTCAAATCGGGACTCATGCTTATTGATCAGAAGAGGGCTCACGAAAGAGTCCTGTACGAGAGGTTTCTCGAATGTCTCAGTAATAACCGTGCTGTAAGTCAGGTAGATATGTTCCCCGTAACTGCAGAATTAAATCCTGCAGACTATTATATTCTAAAAGAAATCGAAGAAGAACTTGAGTTGCTTGGGTTCAGCATTCAGTATTCCGGTAAAAATATAATTACAATCAACGGACGGCCCTCCGGCAGTGATTCTTCCACCCCCCTTGAGATGCTTGAGATTTTAATCGAGGACTATAAAAATACCCAGGCCGATCCTTCAACAGGAGCTAAAGAAAAGGTTGCTTCTGCCATGGCAGGAGCATCAGCTATTCTCTATGGAAAGGTATTGAGCCAGAGCGAAATGGCCGATCTTTTCGATACCCTTTTCGCATGCCAGTCACCAAACTATTCTCCAAAGGGGAAGCCTGTGATATGCATTATTACACTTGAAGAAATTGATAAAAGATTTAAATAGAATTTAGTGATAAAAACTGTTTTAAAAACATATAGATGAACGGATTCGGCAGAGGCTTTTTCGGGTTACCCCCGGTTGTGAAGAATATCATTATGATCAATGTATTAATGCTTTTAGCTTATTTTGCAGCACAGAGCGTTTGGGGAATTGATCTCAATAATATACTGGGACTTTATTTCCCAAAATCAGAACAGTTCATGCCTGTGCAGATAGTCACCCACATGTTTATGCATGGCGGTTTTTGGCATCTGTTCTTCAATATGTATGCTCTGTATATATTCGGGCAGGTACTTGAAAATGTATGGGGCCCGAAACGATTTTTCATTTACTATATAGTTTGTGGGCTGGGTGCGGCCTTGATACATGAATCGGTTATCGCATTCCAATACAACCACTTTGCACAGAGCCTCAGTCCTGAAAACCTGCAGCTTGTACTTAATGAAGGAACAACATATTTCAACCAGGGAAAAGTTTTTAGCGACGAGACAATGAAAAGCCTCCAGATGCTGCTCAATACGCCCACAGTTGGAGCTTCCGGGGCAATATTTGGCGTTCTGCTTGCTTTCGGAGTCCTTTTCCCAAACACTCAGCTTATGCTCCTCTTTCCGCCGATACCAATCAGGGCCAAATATTTCGTGATGATCTATGGTGCAATTGAGCTTTATCTTGCTGTAACACAACCTGGCAGCAATATTGCACATGCTGCCCACCTGGGAGGTATGTTATTCGGCTATCTTCTGCTAAGGTACTGGAGAAAAACTACAAACACTTTGTATTGATGGGAATCTGGGACGACATTAAGAAAACTTTCAGGAATGGAAGTAATCTTACCAGGCTTATGTATATCAACATTGCTGTATTCATCCTGATTACTATTGTTGCCGTTATTAGCTTCCTGCTTAATAACCCGGAAGTTTCCGGGAAAGCTCTTAACCTTTTTTCTGTTCCATCTTCATTTAAAATATTGCTTGTAAGGCCCTGGACAATAATTACATACATGTTCGTACATAAAGATATCTGGCATATCCTGTTCAATATGCTATGGTTGTACTGGTTTGGCAGGATCTTCCTTGAATATCTTGATCAGAGAAAGCTTGTGGCAGTATATCTTCTCGGGGGGATAAGCGGTGCTTTTGTTTACATTCTGTCATTTAATATTTTCCCGGCATTTACAGGTGTTGTCGGCGAATCAGTTGCAATCGGAGCCTCAGCATCAGTTATGGCCGTTGTTATTGCGATTGCTGCCTATGTCCCGGACTATACCGTTCAACTCTTTTTATTTGGAAGGATTAAGATCAAGTACATGGCTCTGGCAATTTTTGTTCTGACTTCAATTATGGATTTTTCAATTAATTCCGGCGGAAAACTTGCCCATATCGGAGGAGCCTTCTTCGGATATTTTTATACCATTAACTTAAGACAGGGTCGTGATATTGGCAAGGGATTCAACAGGGTAATTGATTTTTTTGTGACACTCTTTAAACCACGGAAGAAACTCAAAGTCACCCACAAAAAGGCAGCTACTGAGTATGAGTATAACAAGATCAAAACAGAGCACCAGACCAGGATAAACAGCATTCTGGATAAAATATCCAAGGGGGGATATGACAGCCTCACAAAGGAAGAAAAAGAGACCCTCTTCAAAGAAAGTCAGAAGAAAAATTAACCTTCAGATTTAGTACATTAATATAATCTTTGCATAAGATTGTCAAATTTCATAATCATCTTACAGTTTTTCTCCCAATTACTGGTAAATTCGTAATTACAAATTATTGTATTTGAGAAAAGTCCTTTATAAAATTCTATTAGCTGTAAACGCATTTTTTGCTTTTACGCTACTGATGTCATATCTGGCGGTACATATCAATCCCGATGTTTTTGCTCTTCCTGCCATTTTTGGCCTTGCCTATCCTTATCTTCTGTTAATCAATATCATATTTGCAATCATCTGGGCGATGTTATTAAAATTTGAGGCTCTGATATCGGTAGTTGTAATTGCCATTGGATTTACCCATTTTTCGAACTATATAAAGCTCATAAAGCCTGCCAGAGATAAAACAAACACATTTAAAGTCATAAGTTACAACGTGCGTCTGTTTAATTACTTTGAGAATAAGAACAGCATCAGTTCCGAAAAAAAAGTTCTTGAATTCCTTAAAGCTCAGAAACCGGATATTTTATGTCTGCAGGAGTTCTTTGTATTGGGTAATCCTGCTCAGAAAGAGAGTGATGTCAAAACAGCACTCGGCGGTACGTATTATTCCCATATGAAAGTTCTGGGAAGCGGTAAAAACAGGTTCTATGGGATTGCAACATTCAGCAGATATCCGATTATCAGGAAAGGAGAAATAATTCATCCCGGTTCTTCAAGTCTTTCAATTTATACTGATGTGTTGATTCAGAAAGACACTTTCAGGATCTATAACAACCATCTTCAATCCTTCAGACTTAAGAGGATGGAACGTTCATTCATCGAGGAGATGACAGCTTCGGACAATAAAGAGGCCATGGATGAGGTTAAAAGTTTATCAGTAAGTCTGAAAAAAGGATTTGTCAGGAGAGCCCAGCAGGCACAGGTCGTGAAGGATCATATTAACAGGTCGCCATTCCCGGTGATTGTTGCAGGGGATTTTAACGACACACCGGTATCCTATGTTTACAGAAAGATCCGTAAAGGGCTTAATGATTCTTTCGTCAATTCAGGATATGGTGCCGGATTTACATATAAAGGGAACTACCCTCCCAACAGGATCGACTACATACTGTATGATAATGCTCTTATTAACAGCTATTTTGAAATAATAAGGGTAAGGTATTCCGATCACTATCCGATTGTTGCATATTTCAGGAAGAAGTATTAAAAAGGCAGTTTTCTGAAATCTACATTACCCCCTGATATTATCAATCCTATTTTCTTACCCCTGAAAACATCAGGGTTTTCTTTTATAATAGCAAGTACGGTTGCTGATGATGGCTCAATAATAATTTTCATCCTTTCCCATACCAGAAGCATGCAATCAATTATTGAGTCTTCTTTTGCTGTAAGAATCTTATCAACGTTCCTCCTTATGACCGAAAAAGTGAGTTCACTGAGTGATGTGAGCAGTCCGTCGGCTACTGTTAACGGATTAACAGAAGGAGTCAGTTTCCCCGTGGTGAAAGAAATAAATGCATCATTTGCATTAAGCGGTTCCGCACCAATCACCTGAATACCTTTATTAATACCTTTTACACATGTTGAAGTGCCACTCATCAGTCCCCCTCCTCCGATTGGTGCAATAACAATCACCAGATCACTTTTTTCCTGAAGAAGTTCCAATGCGGCAGTTCCCTGTCCGCAGATAACATTAAAATTGTCATAAGGATGAACAAGTGTTGCACCTGTTTTTTCCATTATCATCCGGGTCGTTTCCTCGCGGGACTGTAAAGTAGGTTTGCAGAAAGTGATCTCAGCTCCATATCCGGCAACAGCATTCTTCTTTACAACAGGCGCATTATCGGGCATTACGATATTTGCTTTAACTCCGTTCATCCTTGCTGCAAGGGCAAGTGCAGCCGCGTGATTACCTGATGAATGGGTAACAACACCCCTGCTTTTCTCCTCAGCAGTCAGTGACAAAACAGCATTGGTAGCCCCCCTGAATTTAAATGCCCCTACTTTCTGAAAGTTCTCACATTTAAAGAACAGGTCACAGTCAAAAAGTTCATTTAACTGTTGCGAGCTCATTACCGGAGTCTGGTGAATGAATGGCTTTATCCTTAAGTGGGCAGCCTGAATATCGGCAAGTTCGGGTAGTCTCATTTCAAATGTTTTCTCAAAAATAGCAAATAAAGGAAATAAAAACAGGGACACGCTATTTGGCTGTTTTGTTTTGAAGTACATTTTCTTTTAATCCAGGCGGGACAGG
>JBAWXY010000094.1:0-9905 GCA_037143835.1 Bacteroidota bacterium | reverse complement strand
CCTGAAAGAAAATTACCGGAACATAACCGGGCCTGAGATTGAGGTTCTGAAGTTGAACGGTTGCAGTTGTAATGACTGGAACAGGGTAAGTGTTAAAGAAGGATTTGATCCCTCCCGGTGCATAAATGTCATCTTTTCCGGCGATATCAGTCTCGGTGTTTTCATTGAGCCCTTTATTGATGAATCAGGGGTAAGCATCCCAAGCGGGATTTTAAACGCAAGACTTCATAATTGTACGATAGGATCAAATGTTATATTAAATAATATTGGTGATTATATTGCGAATTATAATATTGAAGATAAGGTAGTTATAAAGAACTGTGGAAAAATTCATACCGAAGGCATTTCTTCTTTTGGAAACGGGATATCAATTGCTGTCCTTAATGAAACCGGAGGGAGAGCAGTTAAAATGTGGGACAGGCTTTCGGCACAGGAAGCATATATCATAGCCCTCTACAGGCATCGCAGTGATGCCATCAGAATTATTGAGAAGATGGTCGATGATTATTCCGCATCACATTCTTCCGCAACCGGTACCATCGGACACAACTCAAAAGTATTCAATTGCAGCAATATACGCAATGTAAGATTCGGTCCCTTTAGCCATGTTGAGGGGTCAATGACGCTGAATGAAGGATCGGTTAACAGCTGTGAGGCTGATCCTGTTTTTATCGGACCCGGTGTGATAATGGAACATTTTATTGTCTGTTCAGGTTCAATAGTAACGGAATCGACACTGATTGATAAGTGTTTTATCGGGCAGGGTTGTGTACTCGCCAAACATTATTCAGCAGAAAACTCACTGTTTTTTGCCAACTGCGGCGGATATCATGGTGAAGCCTGCTCAATATTTGCCGGCCCTTATACAGTGACACACCATAAGTCAACACTGCTTATTGCGGGGATCTTTTCATTTATGAATGCCGGAAGCGGGTCGAACCAGAGTAACCATATGTACAAACTGGGCCCTATTCACCAGGGAATTATGGAGCGGGGTTCCAAGACGACCAGCGATTCATACCTGTTATGGCCCGCACGCATTGGTCCTTTCACACTGGTTATGGGTCGTCATTATAAGAATCTGGATACTTCCTCCCTCCCCTTCTCATATCTGATTGAGAGTAAAGATGAAAGTATCCTTGTCCCCGGAATAAACCTCAGAAGTGTCGGAACCATAAGAGATGCCCGGAAATGGCCTCTTCGTGACAGGAGGAAAGACCCGTTAAAGATCGATCAGGTAAACTTTAATCTGCTAAGCCCCTATACAATCCGGAAAATGTTCGAAGGCAGGGAAATTTTGCTAAAGCTCAAGGCAGAGTCGTCAGCCGGAACATCTTCATACACTTACAATAACATGCAGATAACGGGAGCATCCCTGGGACGTGGAATAGAACTGTATCAGACCGGCATCAATAAGTTCCTTGGCAACTCTTTAATAAAAAGGCTTGAGAAGACTGAGTTCAGAACAAACGAAGAGTTAAGGAAAAGACTTACTCCGGATCACCGGCAGGGAAAAGGCGAATGGGTTGATCTTGCAGGATTGATAGCACCGAAGAGAGAGGTTGACAAGCTTCTTGATGACATTGAATCGGGTAAGGTCAATTCGGTGGGAGCGTTGTCAGAATCGTTTATGGAAATGCACAATTCATATTATGATTGGGAATGGACATGGGCGTGTGAAAGGATTGAGGAAGAAGCCGGAATTACTGTTAATAAATTAACAGCAGACAATATTATAAGCATAGTTGAAAGATGGAAAAAGAGTGTTGTTGAGTTGGATAATCTTCTTTATGAGGATGCAAGAAAAGAATTCACCTTATCATCGATGACCGGATTTGGTATTGACGGGGGAGATGAGGTCAAAAAACTTGATTTTGAGCAGGTAAGGGGAGAATTTGAATCAAACAGTGTTGTTGCCGCAATTCAGGAGCATATAAAACTAAAAACAGCTCTTGGAGATGAGTTGATAGAGCGGATGAAAAGGGTTAATTAACAACAGTTTCTATTTGCCTGAATACATGAGATCGTAATACTTGCCGTAATCACCCGACAATACCCTTTCGAGCCACTTCAGGTTTGTGAGATACCATTCAACGGTTTTTTCAAGACCATCAGCAAATTCAGGTATCGGAGACCATCCGAGTTCTTTCTGTAACTTCGAAGAGTCAATCGCATACCTCAGATCATGTCCGGGTCTGTCTTTAACGTAGGTTATCAGCTTTTCGGAGGTGCCTGCAGACCGGTTGAGTTTTTTGTCCATTATCCTGCAGAGAAGTAAAATAAGATCAATATTTTTCCATTCATTATTACCACCGATGTTATAAGTTTCCCCAACCTTGCCGTGGTGAAAGATAAGATCAATAGCCGAAGCATGATCTTCAACATACAGCCAGTCGCGGATGTTCTCTCCTTTCCCGTACACCGGGATAGGTTTGTTGTTTTTAATATTGTTTATTGCAAGGGGGATAAGCTTTTCAGGGAACTGGTTGGGCCCGTAGTTATTTGAGCAGTTGGAGATTACCACCGGAATTCCGAATGTATGGTTATAAGCTCTTACCATGTGGTCGGAACTTGCTTTTGATGCTGAATAAGGACTTTTTGGGTCGTATGCAGTTTGTTCTGTGAAGAGGCCTTCTTTTCCGAGTGACCCGTAAACCTCATCGGTCGAAATATGATAGAATAGTTTCCCTTCAGGTGCGTTTTTCCAGCTGTTAAGAGTTGCATTAAGGAGATTAACAGTACCTACAATATTTGTAAAAACGAATTCATCGGGACCGGTTATGGAACGGTCTACATGCGATTCGGCAGCAAGGTGAATTATTCCGTCGAAGCTGTATTTTTTAAAAAGATCAAGAACAGATTGTTTGTCAACGATATCAATCTTTTCGAAGAGGTAATTCTTCTTTGTATCAATGTCAGTCAGGTTTTCAAGGTTCCCGGCATACGTAAGTTTATCAGCATTAACAATAAGATAATCCGGGTAATTGTTAACGAATCTTCTTACCACATGAGAGCCAATAAATCCTGCACCGCCGGTTATAAGAATAGTTTTTTTCATGATCATACCTTTTTATTCCTGATATTCTTTTCCCAGTCCCAGGCTGTTTTCATGGCTTCATCGAGGGAACTTAATGTTTTCCAGCCCAGTTCTTTGTTTGCAAATGAAGGATCGGCCCATATCTTTTCAATATCTCCGGCTCTTCTTCCTTTTATTTTGTACTTAAGTTTGATTCCCGAAACACGTTCAAACGATTTTATCGCCTCGAGAACTGAAACTCCCTTGCCTGTACCAAGGTTAAAGACCTCATAATTTGTCTTGTTTCTTCCTTCAATAAGCCTTTTTACAGCAACAACATGTGCTTTCGCGAGATCAACAACATGGAGGTAATCCCTAATGCATGAGCCGTCGGGGGTGTCATAATCATCTCCGAATACTTTGAGGTCATCTCTTAAGCCGTATGCAGTTTGTGTAATATATGGTACAAGATTTTCGGGAACGCCTCTGGGCAGTTCTCCTATGAGAGCCGAAGGATGGGCTCCTATCGGGTTAAAATACCTTAATGAAATTGCTTTGATATTTTTGTCTGAAACGGTTGTATCCCTGATAATTGCTTCGCCAATCTGTTTGGTATTTCCATAGGGAGAAGTTGCCGGTTGTAGCGGAGCATCCTCAGTCACAGGTAATTTTTCCGGTTGTCCGTAAACAGTGCAGGAAGATGAAAAGACCAGATCAGGAACGCTGAAGCGTTTCATCGCATCCAGTAGGTTGACCAACGATAATAGATTATTCCGGTAATATTCCAAAGGTTTATTAACTGACTCCCCCACAGCTTTATAAGCAGCAAAGTGAATAACGGCTGCGATATCTTTATTTTTTTTAAAGAAACCGTCAAGTTTTTCCCGGTCGCAAAGGTCAAATACTTCAAGAACCGGTTTAACTCCGGTTATTTTTTGAATCCTGTCAATAACTTCTGCTTCAGAATTGTACAGGTTATCGATTATTACAACTTCGGATCCCTCCTCAATAAGTTCTACTGATGTATGCGAACCGATATATCCGGTTCCTCCGGTTACAAGGATTTTCTTTTTCATTTAAAGGCTCCAGTAAGTATGATTTTTTATTCTTCCGCGCAGCACACCTTTTACATCAACTACAATACCATCTTTATTCAGTAAAGGAGTAAAAAATGATTCATCCAGTTTTAAATATTCTTTATGACTGACAGCCAGAATCACAGCATCGTATTTGCCTGATGGATGCTCTTTCAGATCAATCCCGTATTCTTCTTTTACCTCATATTTCCCGGCTCCAGGGTCAATAACCTCAACTGTTATTCCAAAGTCGTCCAGTTCACTGATCACATCCACCACTTTTGAATTGCGAATGTCGGTAACATCTTCTTTAAATGTAATACCCATTATCAGAACACGGGCGCCCTTCAGACTTTTACCCGCCGCAATTATTTTCTTAACAGTCTGCTTCCCGATATATCTTCCCATGCTGTCGTTGACGAACCTGCCGGAATCAATCATCTGAGGGTGATAGCCCAGGGCCTTTGCCTTGAATGAAAGATAATAAGGATCGACACCAATGCAATGACCTCCGACCAGACCCGGATAGAACTTAAGGAAATTCCATTTTGTTCCTGCTGCTTCCAGTACTTCAAATGTATTAACCCCCAGTCTGTTAAAAATTATTGACAGCTCATTCATAAAGGCGATGTTAATATCGCGCTGGGTGTTTTCAATGATCTTTGCTGCCTCTGCAACCTTTATAGAGCTTGCCCTGTGAACACCTGCCTTAATGATCAGTTCGTAAGTTTTTGCTATATTTTCAGCCGATTCTGCATCGCAGCCGCTTGTTACTTTTACGATTTTTATCAGTGTATGGTTTGTGTCACCCGGGTTTATCCTTTCGGGGGAGAAACCAACCTTAAAGTCGGTACCACATTTTAATCCTGAATATCTTTCCAGCACAGGAATACAATCGTCCTCGGTACACCCCGGGTAAACGGTTGATTCATAAACTACATAATCTCCTTTTTTTAAAACTCTTCCTACTGTTTCGGAAGCTTTAAGTAGCGCTGTCAGATCGGGCAGGTTATTCCTGTTGGTAGGAGTGGGGACGGCAATAATATGAAATGAAGCATTTTTTAAATCAGCAGAATCACTCGTAAGAATTATATCAGTATCCTTAAAGGCTTCAGATGTAAGTTCATTACTGGGATCGATGCCCTTTCTCATCAATTCAATTCTGTCAGGTTTAATATCAAAGCCAATTACACTGATTTGTTTTGCAAACTCAAGTGCGATTGGCAGGCCAACATAACCAAGGCCGATGACAGAAAGTTTTGTCTCCTTATTAATTAGCTTATTGTACATTATTATATTGTTTTTAATATTGGATGATAGTCTCCCTGAAGTCCAACAGGTTTTGAATTTCTGATTATATAAGCAGTTTCAACCGACTGGCGTGCATCTTTAAGACCAAATCCCCTACCGGCAAGTATTTCTTTGTATGTTAGTGTATGCAGGTCAGTAAACCCTTCGCTGAATTCTATTTCTTCTCCATCAACAGTGATTGACCTGAATGTTCTCTGACCGGTTTTCCTGACGGAACCCGGTATATCATTACAATCGATGCTGAGGAACCATCTCACCCTGGCATTTTCAAGTTCGAGATATCCGGCAGCCTTATTGGGTTCGGAGAGATGAACAATATTTTTCTTTGCGTCGCCGAAGATCCAGCTCAGCATATCGAAAAAGTGAATACCGATGTTTGTTGCCACACCGCCTGATTTCTGGATATCACCTTTCCATGATATTGAATACCAGTTTCCGCGGCTGGTGATGTATGACATGTCAACATCATATGTCTTCCCTTTCGGGCCATTACGGATCTTCTCCCGCAGTTCCATTATTTTGGGGTGAAGGCGAAGCTGAAGAACAGTATAGATTTTATGACCGGTCTCATTCTCAATCTCCTGCAGCGCTTCAATATTCCACGGATTGAGGACAATAGGCTTTTCGCAGATTGCTTCAGCCTGATGACGTAAGGCAAATCTGATATGAGAATCGTGAAGATAATTCGGAGAGCAGATACTTACATAATCAATTTTGGTTCCGGTTCGTTTTAGTTTATCAAAATGTCTGTCAAAACGTTCAAACTCAACAAAAAAATCACTCTTCGGGAAAAAGTCATCAATTCGTCCGACGCTGTCAAACCTGTCGAGGCTGGCAAGGAGGTTATTGCCTGTTTCCTTAATTGCCCTGAGATGCCGGACAGCAATGTATCCGGCCACACCTATAATACCGAAATTTTTTGGAGTTTTTGTCATTATCATATATTAAAAAGACGCATAAAACTACTAAATTATTTTAGAAATTTTGCCATCTTCAAGCTTGTATCTCTCTCCGCTTTCAGGACAGGTAGCCATCCCTGAACTGTCAAAAACAAGTTTATGCCCGTATTCACTCATCCAGCCTGTCTGTCTGGCTGGATTTCCGACAACAAGGGCATAAGGTTTTACGTCTTTTGTAACGACAGCGCCTGCACCAATAAATGAATAGGTTCCGATTTTATTACCACACACAATTGTGGAATTTGCACCGATGGATGCTCCCTTTTCCACGATGGTGGTGCAGTAGCTGTCTTTGCGTATAATTGCACTCCGCGGGTTAGTGATGTTGGTAAAGACCATTGATGGTCCAAGGAACACATCATCTTCACAAGTGACGCCGGTATAGAGTGAGACATTATTCTGGACTTTGACATTCCTGCCGAGTTTTACCCCGGGTGAGATGACAACATTCTGGCCGATATTGCAGTGTTCACCGATTTCAGAACCGGTCATAACATGGCTGAAGTGCCATATTTTTGTTCCTTTTCCGATTTTGCAGCCATCATCTATGACAGCAGTTTCGTGGGCAAAATATTCCTTCTCCATAATTGTTATTTACCGAAGAATTTTAGAATGTTAAGTATAATATAATCAATCTGTTCCTGTTCCATGTCGGGATGCATTGGCAAAGACAGAACCTCTTTGCAAAGGGCCGTTGTAACCGGGAATTCATTATCCCTGTATCCTAAGTATCTATAAGCTTCCTGCATATGAAGAGGCCCCGGGTAATAAACCATTGACGGTATCTTTTTTGATTCGAGGTACTTCTTAAGATCATCTCTTTTACCATTCTTCACCCTGATCGTATATTGATGAAATATGTGGGACGAATAGCTGACTCTTTCCGGAACTGATAATGAATGACATTTTGCAAATGCTTCATCATAAAGATCAGCAACCGCTCTTCTTGCGGAATTGAAATGAGATAGATGCTTAAGCTTGACCCTTAAGATTGCCGCCTGAATTGTATCGAGCCTTGAATTAACACCGATATCATCATAGTGATACCTTACTTTCATACCGTGGTTGGCAATACTTCTCAGCTTTTTTGCAAAAGCGTCATCATTGGTATATAGAGCACCTCCGTCACCATAACATCCAAGATTTTTGGATGGGAAAAAAGAAGTTGTACCGATATGTCCGATTGTACCGGCTTTTTTTGTGGTTCCATCGCGGAAAAAATAATCAGCACCGGTGGCTTGTGCTGCATCCTCTATTATATAAAGGTTATACTTTTTTGCAATTTCCATCAGGCTCTCCATATCGGCACACTGGCCAAAAAGATGAACAGGGACAATTGCTTTTGTCTTTGGCGTAATGGCTTTTCTGACCGCTTCAACGGAAATGTTGAAACTTCCGGGGTCGGGATCAACAATAACGAGCTTAAGGCCAAGCAGTGCAACAACCTCAACTGTTGCAATAAATGTGAAATTTGTGGTAATAACTTCATCTCCGGGTTTAAGGGCAAGAGCCATCATCGCCAGTTGAAGGGCATCTGTTCCATTTGCGCATGACACCACATGTTTTACTCCCATATATTCCTGAAGCTCTTCCTCAAATAACTTAACATCAGGACCTTTAATAAAAGCAGTTGATTCCAGTACCGATTTTATAGCGATATCTATTTCTGCCCCGATTTTCTCGTACTGAACCTTCAGGTCAACCATCCGGATCTCTCTCATATAAGGTTTTAATTTGGAAATACGAAGATAATATTTTTTCGTCAAGACTATTTTTCTTATTTTTGTATGAACAATAGAAATATTAAAGTGGATATTACTGCTTTTATACAGGAATTATTATTCGGACACGATTGTGTTATCGTTCCGGGATTTGGTGGTTTCATAGGAAACTATACCCCGGCGCATATTGATAAGAGTACCGGAACATTTTATCCACCTGTCAAGCAGATATCATTCAATAGAAATCTGAATCATAATGATGGTCTTCTGGTAGGGAGGATTTCCGGATCCTCAAGCATCAACTATGGGGATGCCAGAAATCTGGTTGAGGAGTTTGTCGGAGAGTTGCGTAGAAAACTGGAAAGAGGCGAAAAGGTTGTTTTCGATAATATCGGAAGTTTCGTCAATAACCAGGAAGGCAACGTTCAGTTTGAACCCGACAGGAACGCAAACTATCATCTGGATTCTTACGGACTTGAGTCATTTCAATGTTTGCCTCTGGAAGGATATGACGTAAGAAAACGTATCATCAGGCATGTCGGAAAGGATCCTGTAAAGCAGACTTCCATTAGAAAGATTCTTTGGAGGGCAGCTGTTATCATTCCTCTTCTTTCCGTTCTGGTTGCAGTGTCCCTGAAAACAGACCTTTTTAAAACGAAGATAGAAGCAACATCAATGAATCCCCTGGTAGCAGCTGAGTTTGAACACAATAAGAAGGCTGTTGATTCCGAAATACCGGCAGCACCAGAAGTCGTTGTGCCTGTTGCGGCTGATGTGAATGCATATTATCTTATCACCGGGAGCTTCAAATCAGAAAAAAATGCAGTTTCTCAGGAAAATATGCTGAAAGCAGAAGGCTTTACACCTGAGATTGTGGCAGCTCCAAATGGTTTTTACAGGGTTAGTGCAATGATGTGCACCGATCTGAATACAGCATTAACCAAAAAAGACAGTATCTCGAAAAAATTCCCCGGAACCTGGGTTTCAAGAAAAAGATAGTGTAAAATATTTTATTATAGAGGCCGGCCCGGAAGAGACGGCTTTTTTGTTAAAAATGATGTATACGCGAGATATGTTAATAAAACTTTCCCCTCCTTTTGAAGTAGCGGTTTCATGATACAGTTATGCGGTAGTGGTTGATTGTTAATAAAATACAGCGGGTGAAGTATTCTCCCCTCCTTTTTAAGGAGGGGTGTCATGATACAGTTATGCGGTAGTGGTTGATTGTTAATAAAATACAGCGGGTGAAGTATTCTCCCCTCCTTTTTAAGGAGGGGTGTCATCCGCCAGTTGGCGGATGACGGGGTGGTTGATTATAAATTATATACTACAGATAATCATTGTTTGTCTGAAAAGTTCTTTATGATTTCATTAATAACAAATTCCGGATCCTTAAATACAAGTTTGTTTTCAAATCTTATTATTATAAACCCCAGATTATTTAGATAATTATCTCTGCATTCATCTTTCGTAATCTGATTATATTCCCCATGAGCATCACCATCCAATTCAATAATTAGCATTTCCTCCGGGCAATAAAAGTCCACTATATAATTACCTATGCTATGCTGTCTCCTGAATTTTCGACCCGATAATTGTTTGTTTTTTAAAAGATTCCAGAGTGAGACTTCGGCCGAAGTAAGATTATTTCTTAAAGCTTTCCGATAGGGTTGAAGCTTCTTCTTATTAAAAATCTGTTTATCCGGATTCATATGGAGTAATATATTTAAATTCAACCACCCCGGCCTGACGCTTCGGTCAGGCCACCCCTCCTTCAAAAGGAGGGGAGAATGTATGTTATTAACATATTAATTTCATTTCA
>JBAWXY010000093.1:0-10019 GCA_037143835.1 Bacteroidota bacterium | reverse complement strand
GAACAAACGAAGTAAGAATTAAGAATGAAAACAAAGGCAGTACGAATATACGGGAAGAAAGATCTGCGACTGGAAGAATTTGATCTGCCGGAACTAAAGGATGACGAGATCCTCGCACATGTTATTTCCGACAGCATCTGTATGTCGTCGCATAAAGCTGCATTACAGGGTGCTGATCATAAGCGTGTTCCAGACGATATTCTTATAAACCCCACAATAATAGGACACGAATTTGCAGGTGTTATACTGGAGGTAGGGAAGAAATGGCAACATAAATTCAAAGCCGGTCAAAAGTTTTCGATTCAGCCTGCCATGAACCAGATGGGAACTCTTGATGCTCCTGGTTACTCCTACCGCTTCATCGGTGGTGATGCAACACATGTTATTATCCCTTCAATTGTGATGGAAGCCGATTGCCTTCTGCCATATGATGGGGAGGCCTTTTTCCCTGCATCTCTTTCAGAACCGATGTCGTGTATTGTTGGCGCATTTCATGCAAGTTATCATATTCCCCCGGGAACATATGTACATGATATGGGTATTCGAAAGGGAGGAAAGATGGCAATCCTTGCAGGTGTCGGTCCGATGGGACTGGGAGCAATCGACTATGCATTACATCAGGAACGGAAACCAGGGCTACTGGTAGTTACAGATATTGATGATACCCGTCTCTCCAGAGCTGCCTGCCTTTTCACACCTGAACATGCTGAAAAAGAGGGTATAAAGCTGATCTATGTCAATACCGGTAAGATGAACGATCCGGTTAAGTATATGCGCGATCTAACAGGAGGAACAGGTTTTGATGATGTTTTTGTTTTTGCCCCGGTCAGACCAGTTATTGAGCAGGGCGATGCTATCCTTGGATTCGACGGGTGCCTCAATTTTTTCGCAGGTCCCACAAACCCGGAATTTAAAGCTGAATTCAATTTCTATAATGTCCATTACGCTTTCACCCATATAGTTGGCACATCCGGTGGTAATACAGATGACATGAGGGAATCGTTAAGACTTATGGGAGGAGGAAAGATCAATCCTGCTATTATGATCACCCATGTCGGAGGACTCGATGCTGTGGTTGATACGACATTGAACCTTCCTCTGATTCCGGGAGGTAAAAAACTCATTTACACTAATATATCAATGCCGCTTGTCTCGCTTAACAAGCTGGGGGAGTTAGGTAAGAAGGATTTCTTCTATGCAGGACTTCACGAAATTGTGGAAAAAAACGATTATATCTGGTCTCTTGAAGCGGAGAAATATTTGCTGCAACACGCTAAACCAATCTGACTTTCAATTTTTTAGCAAATTCCGTAGAGATATAGTTTTCGTAACTTAAGCAGACATGAGTTGCGAAAGCAACAGCTGTTGTAATCACTTTTGACCATTCTTTTTCAGTCAGCTTTTCCAATTGCTCCATGTTAATGCCATTACTATATATTGAAGTTATCATCCCCGCATTGAAATTATCGCCGGCGCCTATTGTACTTACAGGTGTGATTTTTTGTACAGGAAATTTCCCTGAAAAAGAGGTGGTCCTTACATAAACACCTTCTACATTTGCAGTGTAAACCAGACACTTACAGAATTTTTTAACCACTTCCCATGCTTCATCAGGATTGTTTACTCCAAAAATGTTTTTAAAATCTTCATCCGAACCCCGGAGAAGGCTGGCCATCTGCATATTTTCAATGATCAACGGCTTCAGAATATCTAATTCAGACAGATGAGTCTGCCGGAAATTCGGATCATAGATAATTAGTGCGCCTTCCTCTTTTGCACCGTGGATGAATTTTTTAAACTTCTCCCTTATCTCCGGCCAGATTGCATAAAATGAACCACATTGAATTATGTCGTCTTTTTTAATAACAGGAAAATCTATATCCAGGCGTTTACCGGGAAAGTCTTTATAGAAAGTGTAATGGGCATCGTTTTTCTCATCAAGGAATGCCAGTGCAAGCGCTGTACTTCCATCATGAAAGCGATGTACAAATGATGTATTCACTCCGTTGTTATTCAGAAAATTGTCAATTAAATTACCAACATCATCCAAACCATATTCGCTAATAAAAGAGACTGGCAACTCCATACGTCCCATCGAGACAACGCTGTTCAGAACTGACCCACCTGCCTTTGCAGCCTGGGGTTGACCGTGTTTGAAAATAATGTCTAAAACAGTTTCACCAATTCCGAATATTTTCCTCATTGATTTGAATCATTAATGATCAATTCTTTTCCCTGAAAGTTGTGCGTACTAATTTTACTTTTTGACTTTTTGGAGAGTTAGGATTAGGGGTACCAACAAAATTTTCAAGAATTAAATCCTTAACTTCAAAACATTCAATCCCATTTGTAAAAAATGCCGGAAGATCATTACTCCAACTCAGGATAAAGTCACGAATAGCAAGGTTATCAATATATTGTGCATAAATTCCGGGGATATCATGTTCAAAAATCTGTTTATCGAGGTAAGCAGTAGGACGTAAATCAAAGTTACCCCCATAACCCATTGTCTCCTGACCTTTTTGCAAGTGAAGTTGGACATTATTGAACTGAATATTCTCCATATGACTTTCCTTTTGACCATAAAGGATAATACCTTGTTCTCCTATTGAAGTGATATTATTGAATTGCACATCTTTTATCTGACCCACAGGTTCTCCTTCAAACCTTGATATGGCTGATAAATGAATAGGTTCACCATGGCCCCACCATTGTCCATTATGCAGACGGGTTTCAATTATTATATTTGAGAAAATCAACTCTTCAATAGATGATGAATCCCGTGCATAGATTCCAATTCCCCTGTTCGACTCAGAAATCACAATATTGTTAAAGATACACCTGCGAATAGGATGTTGGCCATATCCAATACGTATTGCTGATGATCGTGATTGAAGATGACAATTGCTCACCTGGATATTCTCTGCATAGATGGTTTTGTTTCCATGTAAGTATTTATCCTGTTCTTTTGAATTGAAACCGGGAGTATCCTCTATTTTTGCAAACCCGGTCACAATTATGGCATCATCACCGGCACGGATATCACAATTGGCAATCCGGACATTCCGGGAAACAGTAAGATGAATTCCATCACTATTCGGTATCATAAGGTTATTTAAAATTGTGATCCCATCTACCAGAACATCATCACAATACCCAAATCGTATTGCCCAGATTGGAGTATCTTTTACTGTAATATCCTTAATTGATACATGATTGCAATGAAAAAAAACAATAGTCATACCCGGTCTTGGCTTTCGTTTTAACGGGCCATCTGTGAAAAACAGACCTTCCGGCATATACCCATCTTTTTGCCTGATTAATTTTTTATCAAATTCAGCATAGACATGGTTCTGATCTGATTCATAGAACTGGCTACCCATACCATTGATAGTACCTTTCCCTGTGATACTGACATTATAAGCATCCTGACAAAATATCATACCACGCCGTGATGAGGAGACTAAAAAATCTTCTAAATTTTCACTGGATCTAAGTTCAGCTCCTGTCTCCAGGTAAAGATTAATGTTACTTTTCAGAATAATAGCTCCAGAGATAAAAGTTCCTGCAGGAACGACAACGGTTCCTCCTCCATTTTGATAACAAACATCAATAGCTTTCTGAATGGATGAGGTAGAGATTTTATTTCTGACTGCACCAAAATCCGTAATATTATATTCAATGGCACTGACAGTCTGGAATACAATCATAACCAAAATAACGATGATTTTTATCTTTTTCATAGTCATTGCATAAATTTGATTTTGGGTAACTAATCATTAGTGTCCACTAAATATAATTGATTTTTAATTGCACACAACGTAGTTCTTTGACATATTTGTATAATTAAATTTAAAGGATCAATACACATGAAAGCAATGATGCTTACCGGGATCAGGCAGATGGAGATGAAAAATATTCCTGAACCGGTTCTGGTAAAACCCAACGATGTTAAAATAAAAATGACTGTTCTTGGAATATGCGGATCGGATATTCATTATTATACTCAGGGTCAGATTGGTTCCCAGAAAGTTAAATATCCTTTCACGGTTGGACACGAAGGAGCCGGAATTGTTGTTGAAGTTGGACCGGCAGTGAAGAGGGTAAAACCGGGTGATCTTATTGCCATTGAGCCTGCTATGCCTTGCCGGGAATGTGATCAGTGTCTTGCCGGAAGGCATCATACCTGCCGCAAACTCAGGTTTCTGGGTTGCCCTGGTCAGGCTGAAGGATGCCTTATGGAATATATTGTTATGCCTGAGGAAAACTGTTTCCCTTTAAGCGGGAAGCTGACTCCTGATCATGGTTCAATTTCTGAACCCCTTGCTATCGGGGTCTATGCGGTGAAAAAATCAGGTGGCGTCAAAGGTCTGAAAATTGGCATATTAGGATACGGACCTATCGGTATGAGCGTGATGCTCGCCGCTAAAGCAGAGGGTGCTGATTCTTTTTATATAACAGATAAAATTGATCCACGACTCACAATTGCAGTAAAGGAAGGAGCCTCCTTTACCGGCAATCCGTTAAAAGAAAATGTAGTTGAGAAGATCCTGCAAAAAGCCAAACTGGGACTGGATGTTGTTTTTGAATGCTGCGGGAAACAGGAAGCATTGGATCAGGCTATTGAGGTTCTTAAACCTGGTGGAAGACTTATTGTTATTGGAATTCCAGAATTCGACCGCTGGTCTATGAATGTTGAAACGACACGAAGGAGAGAAATATCCCTCCAATTCATACGCCGCCAGGTAGATTGCGTGGAGCTTGCTCTTGAAATGATGAAAAATGGATTAATCTGTGTTGATAATATGGTTACTCACCGTTTCCCATTTAATAAAACTAAAGAAGCTTTCGATCTTGGAGCTGATTACAAAGACGGAGTGATGAAAGCAATGATCGATTTTTAAAAAAACCCTAAATTGAATATAGCCTGAAACACGCACCATTGATCAATTCAGAAGTTCATTATCAAAATTAAAATCAGCATATGAAAACACTAACCTTTGGTCTGAAAACCTTACTATCCCTCTGCTTTGCATTAATTTTCTTTGCTGCTTCAAATCCTGCATCCGCCGAATTGACGAATAAAGAAAGAAATATACTTGCCAATGAAGCTAAAGCAATTGATCTGGCAAAAGTCCTGATAACCGACAACTTATGGAATAAACTTCCTGATTATAAAAACAGACAATTCTGGCAGAACCTGCCCGCAAATATCAGGCAGGAGTATATCACTAAAGCAGAAGCATATCTTGCTTACAACTGGCCAGTGGTTAAAGCTACTGACTATCTTGAATTCATTCGTTCCGGTGACCGCCGGCAGGGCGTGTATTCAGCCTGCAATAATGCCCTTATTTCACTTGTAATGGGAGAACTGGTTGAAGGTAAAGGACGATTTATGGATCAGATAATAAATGCAGTCTGGTATTACAGTGAGCAGACATGGTATTTATTTAAAGATGAGTTTGATGGTGACGGATTCAGCATTATTATGAGCTACAATCCGAATGTTGTGTCTCCGGAAATTGAGTTTATTGAAGTTACTGACCGCTCTTTGAAGCGATACTGGCCAAATGGCTTAACCCGAGTTAAACTGGAGTTTATTAACCCCGGTATAAAAGGAGGTCAGGAGCTTACCTTTACACCAACTAAGTAATACATATTTTTTCTTCCCGATTATTTAATTCCTTCAATCAATGTCAGTTTATAAAGAAAATCGAATAATTCATGAAAAGGTAAGATACCTGTCAACAGGTTTACTGACTTTTGGAATGATTGTTATTATGGCGATAACTCCTACTCATGAGAAAACCGGAAGCACTGATATTAAAGGAGTTCAAAAAATTTCCATTGTTAACCGGTCCTTTGATGAAGGATTCCAGGCAAAGACTTTTCATACGGCTGTTGTGGATGATGATAATACAAAATGGTTTTTAACAGAGGTTGGAATTGTCAGTTTCGATGGTAAAAAATGGAGTACACATAATAAAAACAGAAAAGTTCCGACTGAGAATCTGAAAGATTTCGTGTACGATTTATCCTCTTACGGACCGGAATTATGGATAGCCAGATCCATGGGAGCAACAGTAGCCACTCTTCCAGTAGATGCAAGAACTGGTGCAACTACTTATTATACGGAAAACACAACTATCCTGAGCGATAATGTTCTTTCTGTAGCAATAGGTAAAGGTTCTTTACGCTGGTTTGGAACAGACAAGGGCATTTCTGCATTCCATAATAAAAAATGGCTTACCTATTCATATCAGAGAAAATATCCTGAAGGTATGTTTAAAGATTTTCCCATTACCACTATGGCTACTAGTCCTGACGGTGATTCTCTGTATGTTGCAACTGATGGAGCAGGTGTTGCAAGAGTTTACAGAGATAAAGTGGATGCTATATCAGGAGCTTCTGAATACGCTCAATGGGGACCAATAGAGATGCCTTCGGATAAGGTCTACAGCATCTGTATCACTCCGGATGGAACTCAATGGTTTGGTACTGATCAGGGTATTGCCCGGCATACCGGATATAAAACCCTGGAAAACTGGACAGTTTTTAATACCGATAACGGACTAGTTGATAACTTCGTTCAGGCTGTTGCTGTTGACAGTAAAGGAAATCTCTGGTTTGGAACAAAAGGAGGAGTATCTGTCTTTGATGGCTCTGCATGGACCTCTTTTACTATTAAGGATGGATTGAATAGTAACAATATATTGTGTATTACAATTGACAAAAACGGTATTGTCTGGTTAGGAACTGATAACGGGGTATTGAGTTATAATAACGGAGAGTTTGTTAACTACAGATAATACTTTTTCGCATCATAATCAGCTATTTAATAATATTTATCAAGTTAAAAGAAGCAAAAAATCTGAAATGAAAAACATATATTTACAGTAACTAAAAACCTTAGATTATGAATAAAAAAACCATTTTACTTGCTACCTTTATTTTAGGTTGTTTTTTATCCTATGGCCAGAATGTAGGTTCATCACCTGAATATATTAAAGCCTTAACCGCTGAATGGAAAGGTGAGCGTTTTGCTGATGGAAGACCTAAGGTATCAGATGCAATCCTTGAAAGATTGAAGAACATATCAATTGAGGAAGCCTGGGGTGTTTTGCGTAACAAAGGATATCAGAACCAGTTCGAAGGTGATTGGACAATCATCCGCCCTGAGGAAGCTATGACCGGTCGCGTTGTAACAGCCCAGTACATGCCTCTCAGACCCGACCTTGAAAAACAGGTAAAAGCACAGGGTAAAGCAGAAAACAGAGCACAGCAGGGAGGTACTAATTCATGGCCGATTGATATCTTAACAACAGGAGATGTCTATGTCGCTGATGCTTATGGCAAAATAGCTGATGGTACCTTAATCGGCGATAACCTTGGTAATTCAATTAATGCCAAATCACAAAGAGGTGTGATTTTTTATGGATCTGTAAGAGACCAGGAAGGACTTACCGAAATTAAAGGTTTTAATGGATGGATTAAAGGAGCAGATCCATCATATATTCAACAAATGATGCTCACCTCAATTAATGCACCTATTCGTGTCGGACGAGCCACCGTATTACCAGGAGATGTTGTGCTTGCTAAAAAATATGGGGTAATTTTTATTCCTGCTTATCTTGTCGAAGATCTGGTAATAACTTCTGAAGTTACAGCGCTTCGTGACGAATTCGGACATCAGCGTCTTCAGGAAAAGAAATACCTGGCAGGCCAGATAGATAGTCAATGGACTGAAGAGATCAAAAAAGATTTTTTAAACTGGCTTAATAACTACCCGGGTAAATTACCTATGTCAAAAGCAGAATTAGATAATTATCTTAAAGATCGGAATTATTAAAAGAGAATTGAAACTCAAATCATCCTACTCATTCTATAAACCAATTACATAATGAAAAGTATTTTACAGCAGATTGCTGATAAAAACAGACAGCAGGAAAGAGCAGAAGCAGAAGCCATCAGGGAAGAAATTGCTAATCCTTCCACAACCGATAATCGCCGTAATTTCCTTAAGAAAGCAGCTCTGGGAGGTATAGCAATTGGAGGTTTGATGAAACTGTCAATAGAAGATACCATAGCACAGACCACTTCAAATGTTCAACGCTCTTCCAATCCATCGGAACTTAAAATTACTGACATGCGCGTTGCAGTGATTGGAAATGTAGGCCGTACTCCGATTATACGAATCGATACAAACCAGGGTATCTATGGTTTAGGCGAAGTGAGAGACGGCGCTGATGAACGTTATGCACTCTTCCTTAAAAGCCGGATTCTGGGTCTGAACCCATGTAATGTGGAGATGATATTTAAAATTATAAGACAATATGGATACCATGGACGTCAGGGCGGTGGTGTATGCGCCGTTGAAATGGCATTATGGGATTTGTGTGGTAAAGCTTATGGCGTACCTGCCTGGCAGCTTCTTGGCGGCAGATATCGCGATAAAATACGGTTATATGCCGATACTCCAGGCGCCAGGGATCCGCAGGCATTTGCAGCAACCATGAAAAGAAGGGTCGACGAACAGGGCTTTACCTGGCTTAAAATGGATCTTGGGATTCATGTTGTTGCTAACATTCCAGATGCTCTTGTTAATACTAAATTCTGGAATGGAGCAACCGGTCAGTATGACCTGAGAGAATATATGGGATATGGAAATACTTTACATCCTTTTACCCAGGTTCAGATTACCGACAAAGGGTTAGCAGGATTAACCGAATATGTTGAAGAAGTACGAAATGCAGTTGGTTATGAAATGCCTCTTTGCGCTGATCACTTCGGCCATTTTGATGTTAACAACGCTATCCGTTTTGGTAAAGCTATGGATAAATACAGGCTTGCATGGCTGGAAGATATGGTTCCATGGTTTTACACTGATCAGTGTAAAACATTATCTGACGCACTTGAAACACCGATCGCCACCGGTGAAGATGTCTATATGCTAAAAGGAGGGTTTAAACCTTTGTTAGATGCACATGCAGTGGATATTATCCAACCAGATCTGGGTACATCAGGCGGACTTTTAGAAACCAAAAGGATCGGCGATTATGCTGAAGAATGTGCTGTAGCTATGGCTATGCACATGGCTGGTTCTCCTGTTTGTTTTATGGCAAACGTACATTGCGCAGCAGCTACACAAAATTTCCTTGCTCTCGAACATCATAGTGTTGATTCTGCATGGTGGGGGAACCTTGTAAAAATGACTGGATCACAGCCAATGGTCAGCAAAGGGTTTGCTAATGTTCCTCTTGATGCTCCGGGTTTAGGGATTGAACTGAACGACGACGAGGTGAAAAAACATCTGAGTCGTGATGCAAAAGGTTATTTTGAACCAACCCCTGAGTGGGACCAAAAACGTTCACATGACCGGCTTTGGAGTTGACTTTAAAGAGTAGTTTAATCTCAAAAACTACTGTTATAATGTTAACAGCATCTTTTCTTTAAAAATGTAAAACTATCTCTCTGAAATTAGTGTATTGTTTTTTTGTAACCATTGAATACTATTCACACTAATACCATGAATAACGAAAAAAAATTTGACATACTTAATCTTAAAGGGAAATTAGGTAAAATAAGAGATTGGATGAGGAATCATCATTTCCCGCCAAAGTTACTTTTTCTCCTTTTAGGTATTATTTCAACCATTTGGTTTCTGATAAGAGTTATTCCCAAACCAAGCCGGGCATCTTATCCGTGCATGAGGATTGCAGCTCCATTTATGTCGGGATTTGTTGTTTATCTGCTCTCAATTGGAGGGATTACGCTTTCATTGCGAAAAGCAAAGCAGCGTATTTATAGTGCCAGGTACTTAGCTGGAGGTTCCTTTTTAGTTGTTGCGTTAGTCGGGATGATTTTTTCCATTACACACGGTATTCAGAATTCATTTGCTGGTACATTGACTGTAAACGGTCCTGATGACGGACCAAACCAACCTATGGGTAAAGCTTTGGGAGTAAATCCTGGTCGGGTTGTATGGATATGGGACCCTGAGGCTACAAATGAGAATTGTA
>JBAWXY010000092.1:0-10050 GCA_037143835.1 Bacteroidota bacterium | reverse complement strand
GAGATCATGGTACTTCTTGAGGAGGCAGTAAAGGTCAATGATACCGAAAAGGTGGCGTTGCTGCAGAAGAGGTATACCAACCTGAGTGTTGCCCTGGGGTTAATATCAAGGAAGCTGGGGAACAGGATACTATTATAAGATCAATTATGAAGACATATAAAATTTATTTTTCACTTGCACTACTTATAATCCTCACTACCATTTCATGGATAACGTCATGCACACATGATGCCAGGATTGCGGATATGCCTGAGGTCTGTTTTGAGGGGGATGTATTGCCAATATTTACCAATAGTTGTGCAATTTCCGGTTGTCATGACGGACAGGGAGAGTCAGGCCTGGTTCTTAATAATTATCTTGATATCAGCCATTCAGTTGTTCCCGGTAATCCTTATTCCAGCAAAGTTTACAAAGCAATAATTGCTACCCGGGGCGAAAACAAAATGCCACCCGATCAACCTCTTTCACTTGAAAACAGGACAATAATAAGGTTATGGATTGAACAGGGTGCCGGATTAACTGTTTGCCATGAAATCACAGCTACTGGCGGCGGGGACGGAGGAAGCAGTTATATAAATCCACGTGCCTGTTTCACCCGTGACATTCTGCCTGTGCTTGTATCGCGCTGTGCTACTACCGGTTGCCATGATGCCATTTCACATAAAGAAGGATATATTTTTGCAAGTTACACTACTTCAATGACAGCCGTCAGGGCCGGAAATCCCGGTAATAGTAAATTGTATCAGGTTATTAAATTTTCTTCAGGAGAAGAAAAAATGCCACCTGCAGGTAAAAGTCAGTTATCTGTTGCAGAAATAGATTCAATTGGCAAATGGATCGGTTATGGAGCCCTTAATGAGAATTGCGGAGAGGTATGCGATACGATAAACCCTGTTACATTTTCGGGAAATATATGGCCAGTAATGCAAACTTCATGTACAGGCTGTCACAGCGGGACATCGTTAGGTGGAGGCATTGCTCTTGCAAACTATTCCAATGTTAAAGCAGCAGCAACAAACGGAAGTCTTATGAATTCTCTCAGGGGAACCGGCGTGTTAAAAATGCCTATGGGTGGTTCTTTCTCAGCATGCCGGATCAGACAATTTGAAATATGGGTTAATAACGGCTCTTTAAACAACTAGTAATTCTATGAATATAAAGCGATTAATTATAATTCTTACATTCATTGCCATCTTTTCGCTGTTCTTTGTGTCATGCTATTACGACAATGAAGAAGCATTATATCCTACACTAAATACTTCATGTGATACAACCATTGTCTCTTTTAGCGGAATAATCGCTCCGATTCTCAGCAATAATTGTTATTCGTGCCACTCCAATGCAACTGCTGCTTTTGGAGGCAATATCCACCTGGAAGCAATTGCAGAAGTAAGAACCAATTCAGCCAGGATAGTTGTTTCAATCAAACAAACAGGAACAAAGCCAATGCCTCCCAGCGGAAAGCTAAAGGACTGTTCAATAACACAATTTGATATCTGGGTAAGAAACGGAATGCTTAATAATTGATTTATTATAATAATATGAATAATATGAGACGATTATCTCTTGCTTTTCTTGCTTTTCTTATTCCCATAGGAAATTTTGCCCAGGACGACCTGATGAATCTTCTTAATGAAAACACTTCCAAAGAAATAAATTTCGCAACAGCCACTTTCAAATCAACACGAATAATGAATGGACATTCCATTGAGAAAATGGCTCCCGGACAACTTGATTTCAGGATATCACACCGTTTCGGGACAATCAATTCCGGAGCTTATGAGTTCTTTGGTCTCGACCAGTCAAATGTACACTTCAGCCTTGAATACGGAATCTTACCATGGCTGATGGTCGGTGTTGGAAGAGGAACCTACGAAAAGACTTTTGACGGATTTACAAAGTTCACTTTATTGAGGCAATCTTCCGGAGCAAGGATTATGCCGGTATCTGTTTCAGTTTTGTCGTCTGTTGCACTTAAATCGGTAAAATGGGCCGACCAGACCATAACGAATTATTTTTCTTCGCGGCTATCTTATGTAGGACAGGTACTTATTGCACGGAAAATTAGTCAGGGATTTTCAGTCCAGGTAACACCATCTTATGTCCACCGAAACCTTGTAGCCACCGAAACTGATCCCAATGACCTCTGGGCAGCAGGTGCAGGAGGAAGAATAAAACTTACCAAAAGGATAAGTCTGAATGCAGAATATTATTACCTGGTAAACCCAAAAACATATATGAGTCAACAGGTTTATAATCCATTATCTATAGGTTTTGATCTTGAAACCGGGGGGCACGTTTTTCAGCTTATATTTACCAACTCTCTGGCGATGATCGAAAAAGGATTTATCGGCGAAACAACAGGCAGTTGGGGAAAAGGAGATATTCATTTCGGATTTAACATTTCAAGAGTATTTACGTTGAAGAAACACTAAAAACCATTAAACTATTTTACCTTACTATTGTTTTATTAAAAGACATTGGAATTTATTTATTAATAAAATAGAATAATTATGAACCGTTTAACTGTAATGTTTTTCCTGTTAAATATTGCTTTTGCAGTCAATGCACAGAAATACATGACCAAAAATGGTTATATCGGCTTCTTTTCCCATACTCCGATGGAGGATATTAAAGGAGATAATTACCAGGTTGCCGGTGTGCTTGATATTTCAACCGGCGATATGGTTTTTCAGGCTCTTATCAAGTCATTCCATTTCGACAGAGCTCTTATGGAGGAACATTTCAACGAAAACTATATGGAGTCGGATAAATTCCCTAAATCGAGTTTTAAGGGAAAGATCACAAATCTGTCGTCGGTTAATTTTTCAAAGAACGGATTTTATGACGTTATTGTTGAAGGAGATCTTACCATACGTGATGCAACCAACAAGATCAGCACAAAAGGCACTGTTGAGGTTGTAACCGGCGGTATAAATGCAAGTTCAAAATTCAACATTGTACCTGAAAATTATAAGATAAATATTCCGGGAGTAGTAAGAGAAAAGATATCTGAAAACCTGGAGGTAACAGTTTCTATGAAATACGCACCCCTCGAAAGCAAGTAGCATTATATTTGCCACAAAGACATTTTTTTATTACCTTAGAGATATGAAAACATACGTTAAAATCGCATTATTCGTCGTCTCATTTATTGCCTTGTCAGCAATTCTGGCAGCTTTGTATATGTATAATCTGAAGCATACAGATATGGCGAAAGCAAAGCCGGATTTCGTTATTGCAGCCTCTGTCCTTTATAAGGCATTTGAAGATGATGAGACATCAGCAGCAACCAGGTATATAAATAAGATACTTGAAGTAACCGGTATAATTGCTTCAGTAAAACCTGCTGCGAATAATATTTTAAACATTTCTCTTGTAACCGGGAGCGACCTCTCTTCTGTCATATGTACTTTCCCCGCAATTGCCGACCCTTCAAAATTCAGTCCTGGCGATGAGATCACACTGCGTGGCGAGTGTTCCGGTTTTCTTATGGATGTCCTTCTGAATAATTGCGCTGTAATAGAAAATAAAAAGAAATAAATTCTTTAATTCGTGAAAGAATTAAAGAATTTAAAAATGAAAAGGTTTCTTGCAGTTTGTTTTCTGTCATCATTTACAATAATTTCCTAGCCAAAGAAGAACCAAAAAATCAATACGCCGCCATCCTGCGCATATATGCAGGTTATGATGAGACGGGAGAAAAAGATTGATAGTTTTGAAACCAAAAAAGGAACAAAGATGGGAAAGACAGTTAAAATATTGGTTTTTAATAACGAAATAGAGGCAAAACTTCTCGATGAGATTTTAAACGAAAAAGAAATTCCCCACATGATAAGGTCATATCACGATTCTGCTCTTGATGGTCTATGGCAGACCCAGTCGGTATGGGGCCATCTTGAAGCAGCGGAAGAATATAAGGAAGAAATACTGCAGATATATAACGAAATGTCGCATTAATCATTATTATTGCACTAACTGCATTATTTACTTAAGTTTCTATCTTTGTCCGGCATTTATTTAATTACAAATCTCGTTGTATTAATAAAATGATGCTCATTTAAACCATAGGTAAATGAATCATAATTATAAAGGGAAAAACAAACTCTTCTTGTATACTTCTGAGATTTTTCATTCCCTCATTCCACTATTCAAGAGCAGGTATTTATATATTGGTCTTCTTTCTGTTTTTGCGGGAATAGGATTGAATATTGCTTCCCAGACCTATCTCCACAATTACATGAGTGAAGGAAAAACACTGCCAATGCTCTCAGACTTAATTCTTGACAACCTTCCTGTTGTTGACGTTTCTCTGATTTATGACATCGTCTGCCTCATCCCAATAATCCTTGCTTTAATATATATTGTCCATAAAAAGGACTACAACAGGATTCCCTTTTTTTTACTTATGATTGGCCTTTTTTATATTGTGAGAGGAATTTTTATCGTTTTAACCCCTTTTGGAAATCCACCAATGTTTAATGGATCAGACCCGTTATTCAACGGGTTTTCAAAATATGAACTTGGGGTATATCCTTCGGGGCATGCAGGAAATGTATTTCTATTATTATTGCTTGTGAAAAACAGGTGTTATAAATGGATCATTGCATTTTGTCTGATTGTTGTAATACTTGCTTTGTTCCTTGCACACGGACACTATAGTATCGATGTTCTTTCCGGAATTTTCTTTGCTTATGCAATCCGGGCCTTTGGAGAAAAACATCTTGCAATGTTTGATCTTGGCAACAGGGAAGGGCCGTCATTAATAACTTTATAAATCCTGACAAAAATCCGGGAACAATCTTTACTGTCCAATTACTCCCCAAGGCGGGAATTCTTCTTTTTTTCAAGTCTAAGAATAACAAAATAATTAGAAACCCCGATTATTACCATCCCTAAAAGAAACAGCGGATAAGCAATCTTCCAGTTAGAGGAGCCGGTCATCATCGACCATTCCGACATACCGCCAATACTTGCAATCAAAGTCAGAGGCATAAAAATGGTGGCAATCAGGGTAAGTCGTCTTACAGAAGAATTAGTATCGTTAGACATTTTAGTCATCAGATTGTTAAGAAGTGAAGTATATAACTCCATCAAACTGGTTTCAATTTCCCTGTATGTTTCTGTCAGTTCAAAGAATTTAGCCAGATGATCATAAATATCGCGATAATGTACTATTGCTTTTTCAGTGACAAAAGGACAATCCGACCTGCAAATTTTAACAAGAATTTCCCTCTCATGGAACAAACTTTTCCTCAGATTCAACAGATATTTTCTCAGACGGAGAAGTTGCATAGGTTGAAATTTTTCAACATTACTAAGTAAGGATTCTTCTGCCTCTTCAAGTTCTTCTTCCATGTCATCGAATGCTTTGTACTTCTGATCAACCAGATGATCCAGCACAATATGCATTAAAAAATCCGGTCCGGATTTAGCATTTATGTGGCCGTTTTCAATAATCCCTGCAATATTATTCAAAGGTTTTCTTGTTCCTGAATTATTCCCACTGATAGTTATCAGAAAATTTTTTCCTATAAAAAGATTTATCTCATCTATAAAAAGTGCCTTTCCATCATAACTGAAAGCATTAAAAATAATAAAAGTATTATTCGTGAAATACTCAATCTTCGGAACCTGTTGCACATCAAAGCAATCTTCGACAGACAATGGATGAATCCCAATTGTATCGATAAGGGAAGAGAGTTCTTCTTTTGAGGGTTGATAAAAATTGAACCAGACAAAACCGCCTTCACTTGATGCAGCAATAGCCTCCCCAAGTGTTCCGACGCCATAAAATGATCCCGTCGCAGTAAAATGATAGTATTTTGATTCTGACATATCCCTGGTTTTTTGAAAGTGTGTAAATAAATTCAGTTTAAAACCGAATCCAAATTACTACAAAAAGTTGAAAGTGCCTAATAGAGGAACGATCAAAGAAACCCTGATACCAGCTATCGATTTTAAATACCCCCTTGCGGAATAGGTTAATCTTATTCCCTATAAATAAAGAAATAAAGGCCTTCCCGGAACATCTTCCGTGGTTAATACATTACATTGAAAAAATCTTCTGTAAATTTGGACATGAAAATGCCGGTTACAGAAAAAATCAATAAAGCACTGTTTATCCTGAATCCAAATTCAGGAGTGCTTCCTGTTAACTACATTGTATCAAAAAATATGGATCGCCGTAAAAGTAAATTATCATTCGTTAAATCCCTGGTTAAAGAAGACACCGCATTGCTTATTAAGCAAAACTTTGATAAGTATAATGTTTTTGTTGCTGCCGGGGGAGACGGGACAGTTCACACTGTGGCTTCAGAACTGGTTGGAAGCGAAAAGATTCTGGGAGTTTTACCTTTGGGTTCCGGTAATGGTTTTGCAAAAGAATTTGGATTTAATATGAACATAAGATCACTCCTCTCAAACATAGAGAAAGGTGAAAGTATGGATATCGATGTGATTGAGATAAATGAAAAGTTATGCCTTAATGTGGCCGGTATCGGTCTCGATAGCTTTGTTGCACATTCTTTTGATAACCTGAAGCTCCGGGGTTTCCTGCCTTACGTGTGGGTGACGCTGAAGACTTTTTTGCGGCTTCGTCCGTTTCATGTAACCATCAAATGCGGCGGTGAAGAAATTGTCTCTGAGAAATTATTTGTTCTGACCATTGCAAACACAAGACAGTTCGGGAATAATGCATTCATTGCACCCGATGCACGGCCAAATGATGGAATCATAGATATTGTCTTGATTAAACCATTCCCTAAGATTTTAGGCCCGCTTTTTATAATCAGACTCTTCACAAAAAAAATAAATAAGTCTAAATATGTCAGGCACATTAAAACAGATAAGGAGATAATTATACAGACTGATGAAACCAGGTTCCATATCGACGGTGAACCTTTGAAAATTTCCGGGGAGGTAGTTGTAAGGATTAAAAAAGAGGTTTTGAAAGTTCTGAAAACATCAGGTAATAAATTTATCTCCAATTCCTGAAATCAAGGAGTAAAAATCCATAAAAAAGTGCGGACCAAAGATCCGCACTCATGTTTCAATTTATCAAAAATCTTAAGCTATCTCATACTTACTTACGTAGAAAAGATAGATTTATTCTAATCCAACTTAAATTCTACCGGCACCATCATCTGAACATCAACCGGTTTGCCAGCCTGGCTTCCCGGCTTCCAGTCGGGCATGTTACTTATAACCTTTCTGGCTTCAGCATCCAGAAGCGGATGTACAGCCTTGGTCACTTTAACGTCTTTTACTTTTCCTGTACTGCTTACAATAAAATTCACATTAACTTTACCGGTGATTTTATCCTTTACAGCTTCAGCTGGATATTTTAAATTTTCAGAAATCCATTTCCACATTGCTTCCTTGCCGCCTCCCGGAAATTCGGGCAACTCTTCAACAATAACAAATAAATCTTTATCAGCTTTTTGATCTTTAGCATATCCAACAACCTGTACATCCGACAATTTTTCCCCGGTTATCTTCGAATCTTTCTTTTTAGTAGTAATCAAAATTACGCCATCTTTTGCTTTTTCACCATATAATGCAATTGCAGACTCATTCTTTAAGACATCAATTGATTCAATAGTTTCAGGATCGATCTTGTTCACATCAATATCTGTGGTAACACCATCGAGCATAATAAGGGGATGGGCCTCTTTTCCATCCTTTCTTGTGATTTGCATATATCCGTAAAATACGGTATCTCTCATCATAGTAATAGTCATTCCGGACGCGAAATCAGGTTTTACAACCTTGAATTTGAATCCAACATAAGAAACAGCAAGCATGGCTTCATCCGGCACATTGCTTAACCTGAAAAAGCCTTTTGCATCTGACGAAACTCCAAGTGTAGTTCCTTTAACTACTATTGTTGCTCCCTGTAAAGGCTTACCATCTTGCTGTACAACAACGCCCCTTACCTCCCTGGAGATAATAGCCTGCGACTGATAAATTGCCATAGTGTTATCAGAAGGGGTAGTGTAATCATATTCCGGCGTAGCAAATGCATAAAATACAATTGCAAAAAGCGGTAATACAAAAAGAACTTTCATCTTTCTGTAAGGTGAACTGATAATATTTTTCATCATGTTAAATCTTTTTTTGTTAAGTGAATAATTAAAAGAATTAGCCAGGCTGACGACAGGAGCGCCGACAATCTGGTTTAACAAAGCTGCCCTGTAAATTGCCGGATCGGATGTTCGCTGCAGCGCCACCTCATCGGCAAGATATTCATGGTTTTGCCTTATAAACCGGATGTAAATCCAGACAAGCGGGTTAAACCATTGCAAAATACAAAGCAACTCAACCAGCACTAGATCAAACCAGTGCCATTGCCGGATATGCACCAGTTCGTGGTTCACAATCTCCTTTGTTTCAACGTCTGTAATTGAAGGATTGACAAACACATAGGAGAAAAATGAAAACGAAGAGGTATATTCGGCAGTTCTGATCAGTTTTACCGGATGGGATGTAATAATCTCAGCCTTTTTTACGGCTTTAAGAACCGATTTGCTCTGTTTTATCATCGTGATGGAAACAAATAAAACTCCTGATAAATACAGAGTTAATAACAGTAATCCGGTATCAGGAGTATTGTTATAACTCACGTTCTGAATTCCGCTTACAATTGTATTGTCTGTCTGGATATTTTTTACTAAAGGCAAAACAACCGTATAATGCACCGAAATCAACGGGAAGAAAAATGAGGTCATAACACCTGCAATCAGATATAGTCTGTTTAACAAGAAAAACCGCTCATTTCTCAAAAAAAGAATATATACCAGTGCGAAACCGGAAAGCCAGATTACTGACTTGAGCAAATATAAGGCAAATGCTTCCATTACTTTCGTTTTTTACCTTTTGACAATTCCTTTCTCGTATCCTCAAGCAACTCGTCCAGCTCTTTGATTGTGAGGTCTTTTTCACGGGCAAAGAACGAAGCCATTGCCGGAAAAGAGTTGTTGAAATAACCCTCCATGAGTCCGAATAACTGGCTCTTCGAGTATTCACTCTTGGAAATAAGCGGATGGTAAAGATGAACATTCCCATAAGCTTTATGTCCGACATAACCCTTTTTTTCCAGAACTCTCAATACCGTTGACACAGTATTGCGTACGGGTTTCGGGTCGCTGAAACTGTCGCGGATATCCTTTACGAGACCATTGTTCATGTCCCATAATATCTGCATCACCTGTTCTTCTGCTTTTGTCAGTTGCATTATTTTTACTTTTGTCTTTATCCTTTTATCTTTTGTCTTTTTAGTCAATCCTTCACTACAAATATATGACTATTTTTATAGTCGCGCAAATATTTTGCAATAAAAATGACTATTATTTTAGTCGTTTTTTATAATGCCTTGCTATTTAGTTGAATTACACTTATATGCAGAAATATTTCCCCCCTTGGGGGCCTGCCTGCCAGTAGGCAGGGAATACAAGGGAGTGATTCTCACAGAACTGAAGCCCCCTTGGGGGGAATAAAAAGGGGGTGATTATCACCGAGCTGCAATTATTTTGTGAACGCTATTTGACGGTTGGATTTTTTTTAACTAATTTGCATCGGAAATTTATATTAAAACTTATATTATGAACCGAGCCCCGACGTGTCGGGGCGAGTTACATAATACCATTAAAAATTATTAAATTATTATGAAAAGAAACATTATTTTATCATTATCATGTGTAGCAGCGATGCTTATCATACTGCCTGCCTTTGGGCAGGATGTAAACAAACTCACTTCAAAAGAGAAGAACGCAGGTTGGGTTTTATTATTCAACGGCAAAGATTTTAACGGCTGGAGGCAATGCAATGGAACAGCAATGCCGCAAAACTGGATTATTGAAGAAAATGCCATGAAGGTCTTTACAGGCGAAGGCAAAAAGCCCGGTTCCGGTGCTAATGGGGATATTGTATTCGGTGATAAGAAATTTAAAAACTTTGAATTATCAATTGACTGGAAAGCCGGTAAAATGGCAAATTCCGGGATCTTCTTTAACGTAAGAGAAGTCCCCGGGCAACCCGTATACTATGCAG
>JBAWXY010000091.1:0-10121 GCA_037143835.1 Bacteroidota bacterium | reverse complement strand
ATGTCTTCCTTAAGGCTTTTTGCTGTAAGGAAAATGACCGGTACTTCCGGATGTGCCTCCTTAATTTTTTCGGCCAGGGTGAAACCGTCCATCTCAGGCATCATTACATCGAGAACACAAATATCAAACTTGCCTTGGTTAAACAGCTCCCATGCCTCTTTTCCATCACGACCCAGTGTCACATCAAAACCGCTGATTGTGATATATTGCGTTAATATATTCCCAAAATCCCTGTCGTCTTCAGCTACTAAAACTTTCATATCCCGGATATTTTTGATTAATATGGTATTGTTATTGTAAATATACTACCTTTTCCCGGTTTACTGCTAACGGTCACATCTCCACCGTGAGCTTCTGCAATTTTTTTAACATAGTAGAGGCCGAGACCTAAGCCTTTGAACTTATGTATGTTCCCTGTTGTGGCCCTGTAAAACTTATCGAAAACATGTTTTTGGTCAATCTTATTGATCCCGATGCCATTATCAGAAACCTTTATACATATATTATTATCTGTGGCGAATCCTTCAATATCAATAACAGGATCTTTGTCAGAATACTTCACTGCATTGGAAAGGAGGTTATTGATAAGCATTGTAAAATAAACAATATCAAGATCAACTTTGGCTCCGCTGAAATTATATTTCTGATTTATTAAAGCGCCGTTACCACCACCTGATTTAAAACTGTCAACAACATCATTCATTAAATCTTCAATTTCAACTGTTTTTTTATCAAGCTGGAATTGAGTTCTTTCCCACATGCTTATCTCAAGTATCATATTGATAAGCTGGTTCAGATGAACACTTTGCTTCCCAATAAGTTTTGCGGTCTCAAGTATCTTTGCATCATTGTTCCTTATCTGCACCATTTCAAGAGTTTTACCGGCAACGGTTATAGTTGACAATGGGGTTTTTAACTCGTGAGTCATATTGTTTATGAAGTCAGTCTTGAGGTTAGAGAGCCTCTTTTCTTCCATAAGGTTCTTGTAGGTTATCATAAATATTATAACAACAATAAGAATACTTAAGATACTCATTGCAAGAGATGCGGCAGTCTCTTTTAAAATCTCTTTCTGCTTATCTGAAAAGTCTATATAGTAATCAATGAAGAACCTGTAATTATTGTCCTCCATCCATCTCCCGGTAACGAATATTTTCGATTTGAAAATTTCTGAAGGGCCTGTTCTTCCACCTCGGACAGGTGGCAGGCGTTTTGAAAAATCTTCACTCTGGTACACTACAATAGTGTCATTGCTTATCATTTCCAGATTGTTGATCACTATGGTATATTTGAAATTCTTTTCATCTCCCCGCATTTCAAAATAGGATGAAAGCAATCCGGATAAATCCTGTTCCCGGTTTACTACTATTGTGAAATAATCGAGAATATCCTTTTTTTTGACAGCGAGTTCTTTTTCATCTTTTATTGCATGTAGCTCTTTATTAGCCAGTTCGGAATATTTGGATAAAAATAAACGTACCGTATCGAAACCATCGGTTGTTCCCCTTCTGATATAGTTAAATGCCTCCTGTGACCGAATTGCGTATCTGAGGGCGAACATCTCGTCTTTCTGTTTCCATATACCTTTGATAATAAATACCTGAACAGATATCAGAATTAAAATGGACATAATTCCAAGAATTTGAACGGTATTTCTCTTTTGCATCTTTCATTTTTTACTTCCTCAAAATTATTCATTTTATTGATACCTCTGAACAATTGCCAAAACATTAACCCAGCATTAACCCGGTGTTAACAAAGTAACAAAAACCCGGGTTGTATCTTTACATCGTAAATCTTAATAAAGGCAGTCATGAAAAAGTTTAGTTTATTTTTAATAGTTATTTTCCTGATCACAATTGGTTCATCCTTTCAGCAGGTAACTGCCCAGGAGAAGACAAAAGCAGAGCAGGAAAAAGAGCTAAAGATTCTGAAGGCAATCGATGAGCAGAAAAAAGCGATGATCGATCAGAAGCTAGCACAGGAAGAGGCAGCTCAAATCCTTAAAGAGCAGCAGGTTGAATTGGATGAGGCTCTTAAAGATGTCCGGGTTGAGGTTCAATCTGGAGGTAACGGCAGAGGAGCTGTAAGAGTCTTCAACTCAAGAGGAAACAGGTCGTTCGCTTTTGATGAACCTTTTGTTTTCTCAGCTCCGGATGTACAAGCATTTTACGGACATTCAATGGGCGATTCTGAAAGAACTACATGGGATTTTTCCAAGTCGGTAAAGGAAAACACATTCTCGCGGGATTACACTTTTGATGTTGAGAAAACGGTAAATACAGTCGTAATGTCAGTAATGGGCGACTGCAAAGCAGGTGAAATCCGAATCAAGATTGTATTGCCTAATGGCAAAAACTATTCTGATATTGTAATTGATGAATCTGGTAATCTCAACTGGAGAAAATCATTCACCATCACTGAAACCGAAAATCAGGATAAGACTGGTGAATGGAAATTTGAGATAGCTTCAACCAAAGCAACAGGGTTTTTTAAAATTTCTCTTCAGACATATTAGTTTTTATTCCTTGTAAAAAGGGGACCGGCATGGGGGCTGGTCTCCTTTTTTTATTCTGATTGAGCAGAAGCCATGCCGCCCTTTACACTTTCAACCCTTACAGTGAATTTGTTTCCATCTTTTACAATCCATTTCAGATTAACACGCTGATAGCCGGCAATATTCGGAACCTCCAGTCGTGTAGGATTTTTCTTCTGTTCCTCATTGATATTCAGGTCTTTATCCAGAACAACCATTCCGGCAACCACTGTTCCTCCATCGAGGTAGACATAATCAGGAGGGTCAATTTTGAATTTTATGTTGCTGGCTGAATGGGTAGGAAGCATTCTCATATTCTCAACTGTGGCGGTTACCTCTTTAAGTCCTCCTGAAAGTTTTTTTACCTTAATATCACTAACTTCCAATTTCGGAGACTGGTATGCATTATAGATGCAGAAAGCAGCATTACGGTGAGCATCAGTTTCAAGCATGAAACCGGGGTGGAGTCGGCCGAAGTTTTTACTGAAACCACCTACTTCAATTTCTCCGTAAACAGGATGAATAACCTTCTGCCATGGGATGAAGGAATCTTCAAACAGCAGGAGCTTTTCAAATTCATACTGATCGGTATTTGTAGTATCATAGAACATAAGATAGGGGTTCCAGAGTTCATTGGAATAGACAAAGCATCCCATTTCACCATGCCACCAGTCAAGTTCTCCACCATAAACAGTGTACATATCTTTCCAGATGGTCAGAAGCTTATACCCCGGAATAATTAATTCTCCTTTTTTGCCGATAGCATTTATTACGGCATCATCTGAACGGCTGTATGCTTCAGCGCCACCTCCTTGAATAGATGGTCCTCTGAGGATCATGCCTCCCGAGTTATGGAATGATTGTGACCCTGTGATATTCCTGTGTTTAAGGGTAAAATCGCGGATTGCCTGGTTTTCGGGGAATGAGAATGGGTATTTATCAGCTCCGCTCTGAACATAATTTGGCTCCCAGTTAAAACCCCAGTCGCGGTTACCATCATAACCACCTGGTCCGTCCTCATTAACAAGACCGTCGCCATCATTGTCGATACCTTCCATTCCAAGTATTTCATATTCTCCCTTTTCTCCTGGTACAGCCCGAACCATACGTCGGGGATCTTTCGGGTCAATGTTATACTGGCCTTCAGGATTTTTTCTTCTCATCTGATTGATATTCTTGTCATTATTGAGGTCATCGTATCCGTCTTCATCCAGCAGACCATCACGGTCATTATCCCTGGGAACAAGACCTGATCTTGGAGGAACACCTATCGAAGTAAAATACTCCCTGGCATCGGGATTGATGGTAGGAGAGATATAGAAAGTTTTATCTTTCAGCAACTGTTTAATAAAAGCATTATCGTTATACATTTCACAGAGGTACCAGGCAGTATATAGAGCCATTTCAGTACCCTGCATCTCGATTGAGTGAATATTACCATCAATCCAGAAACCGGGTTTATTATCAGGATTCTGAACTTTCTTATCGGAGATCGTAAGGACAATAATATCGCGCCCCTGGTAGGATTTACCTGCCGATTCCATTGTTACAAGATCGGGATATGCTTTGGCAAGGCGTGTGCAAAGGTCAACCACTCCCTGATACGTGTAATACTTGTTCCATGAAGCCTGTACTTTGGGATTGGCAGGAGATCCTGCTGCTCCGAAAAACAGATCTTCATTCTGAGCAGTCACTGTAATTGACAGGAGCAAGAGAAATGAAGCAATAATTATGAATGAGAATATCTTTTTCATGCTGGATTTTTCAATTGTTTTTACTTAAGTTCGATTGTTGTATTTATAATCCCGGCATTCAGGGCGCCAGCAGTTATTTTAACTGATCCTTTACCGTTTATCAGCCAGCTGAATCCGACCGACTGATCACCCTCAAGCGGGTCAATCCTCTGAACTTTTTGTCCGCTCAGAAAACTCTGACCAACAACTGGTTCAAGAGATATCCGCATTATACGTGTCCACATGTTGTTTTTACCAATTTCGGCGCAGGTTGAGAAGATCCCTTTGTTATGCAGCTTAAGGGAAATCCTGAAAATATTTTCACCTGCATTTTCAATCTTAATATCAAGAAATTCGAGCTCAGGATGCATAGCTGCAATTGCAGTAATGAATTTGTAGTTTTTAGTAATCAGATCTCCAAGTGTGTCAGCAGGCGGATTAATTAATGCAAAAGGCTTAATGCCTCCCACTTCAGTTTTTTTGCCAGGAAAATCAGTATGTTTAATTTCAGTCCACGGAACAAAGACATCATTAATTTTATTTTTTTCAGCAAATTTCAGGAAAGCAACCTCAGAGCTTTTCCCTTTTTCGACAGGGAACCACCATGCCGGTGTACTGAAACTGTATCTTCCATAGTGAAAATATGCCCAATCCATGAAATTACCTCCGGTTGTTTTAGCTAAAGGAGCTCCTTTTGCCCCGGTTATTTCATGGTATTTATCGGAAACAAGTTTATTAATTGTTTCATCTGTTCTCAATATGGATGTTATCTTTCTATCACCCTGCTCCATTCCCTGTCCGCGTCCCATTCCCTGACGCATTCCCTGACCCGTTCCCTGGCCAATTCCCGAGGGCGTAGCGGCTCCCTGTCTTTCCGATGCTTTCATCGGTTGCCCCAGGTTATCCTGCGGACCAAACATAAAAACTGCATAAATATTAAATCTGTCGAAGAGAAAATCAGCTACAGCTTTTGTTTCCGGTTCAGAAACAGGATACATTCCGGCATTCAAGCCAAACTCTTCATAATTGAATGTAAAATTGCGGTTAAAGTTAACTCCCCCGGCACCATCTTTATTAAAACTGTCATCTTTGTCATTATCAATACCTTCAGAGTAAACCTGGTAACTGCCTGATTGTCCTTTTGAAAGATCTGCCGTTACCATAATCCTCTTATCTTCATCACTTTCTGTGAATTTTCCTGAAGAATCCTTAACACGAATGAGAGTTATATATCCATCCTTGTTCAGGTCTTCATACGGGTCTTCATCAAAAACAAAATCTCTGTCATCATCAGTTGACCGGGCATTAACAGTTCTTTCATATTTCAGATCGGAAAAGAATTGTTCAGTTGCATCGGGGCTGACATCAGGAAAAACATAAAAAGTAATTTTATCGAGAAGTTCTTTTATTTCTGAGGAAGAAGACTCTTTAAGAAGGGAGCTGGCGAATCCCAAAGCCAGTTCTTTTCCCAGAAGATGACTTCCCTCCACACCTCCGAATACAGCGATTCCGGGCTTACTATCCTTATTTTCTGTCCCAATGGTCAGAACCCAGATATCTTTTCCTCCTGCTGTTTTAACAAGCGACTTAATAGCGCAAATTGAAGGGTATTCCCTGCTTAATGCATCAATTTTCTGCGACATTGTCTTGGAGTTACTATACTGATTCTGAGCAGAAAGCTGTAAATAACCAATGCATAAAACTGTTGACAGAAATAAAAATCTCAAAGGTATTTGCATCATATATTTATTTGTTTTCATGTAATTATTCAGTTGGAAGTCCGAAGTCCGAAGTCCGAAGTCTCTCCTTTATTCTTCATCCGGCAGAAAATGGATTTTCTGTTAAATCGTTTTCAAAAATAGCTTATATTATTTTATTTACAACACTGAAACTATTTGTTCTGTTATATGTTAAATTTGTAACCAACATTGAATTTTCTGTTTTATGAGAAAAATTTTCTGTTTTCTGATAGTTGTTTTTATTATTTCATGCGGACGGCAACGTGCATATACCGGGGAAAGGATTATTACCGTAAGTATAGCTCCTTTTAAATACTTTGTCGAAGAGATTGCGGGCGATGATTTTAAGGTAAACGTCATGGTTCCTGCCGGGGCAAATCCGCATATTTACGAACCGTTTCCGGAACAAATTAACAAACTCAGAAGGTCTGGTGCCTATATAAGCAATGGTTACCTTGGTTTTGAAATGACCTGGCTTAACCGTTTTTATGAGACAAACAAGACAATGAAGAGATTATCATTAGGCGATAAAATTGATCTTCTGGTTTCCGGTCACCATCATGAAGGAGATCATGTTGAAGGTGCAGATCCCCATTACTGGGTATCTCCAAAATGTGCTTTGATAATGGCCACTTCTGTCAAGGAGTTCTTATGTGAACTTAATCCGTCGCAAAAACAGAAATACGAAGTAAATTATGATAGTCTTGTTTCAAAAATTCAGGGGGTGGATAAAAAGGCACTGGAACTTTTTTCGGGTGTTAAGAACAGGTCTTTTATGATATTTCATCCCAACCTGGGTTACCTTGCAAGGGATTATGGTCTTGAAGAGATTCCGGTAGAATATGAGGGCAAAGAACCTCCTCCGTCGAGGTTGAAAGAACTTATTGACCGTGCCAGGGAAGATGGCCTGAAAATAATTTTTGTTCAGAGGGAATATGATACCAAAAATGCGAAAGCTATTGCGAACGAAATCGGCGCTGAAGTAAAAATTATTGATCCTTTGTCGGAAGATTGGCAGAAGGCAACTATGGATATTATTAATGCACTTTATAACAGTTTAACCGAAAGTTCGAAATAATCAGAAGTTATGGCCCAATTATTTGAAATGCATTCTTTATCAGCTTCTTATGGCGCAAACATAGTGTTACAGGATGTGGATTTCAGGGTTAGTGAGAATGATTTTATAGGTGTTATCGGTCCAAACGGAGGTGGAAAAACAACACTTTTAAAAATAATCCTTGGATTGCTCAAACCGGTAAAAGGGAGTATGGTTTTCAATAACGACCTTTTAAACGGGAACAGCATCGGTTATCTTCCTCAGATGTCAACCGGAGATATTAATTATCCGGTTACAGTTACCGATATTGTTCTTTCAGGCCTCATGATACAAAAGGGAATCATTTCAAGAATGTCATCTTCCGACAAGAAAAAAGCAGGAATGGTGATTGATGAACTGGGTTTGTCGGAGATGGCCGGATCAACATTAAACGAATTGTCAGGTGGGCAAATGCAAAGGGTTTTCCTGGGACGTGCTATCATAGGGGATCCCAGATTGCTTTTACTTGACGAGCCTGGTAATTTTGTTGACACAACTTTTGAAAATGATTTTTATGAAAAGCTGAGGGACCTCAATAAGCGTATGGCTATCCTGATGGTTTCTCACGATGTCGGAACCATTTCATCACATATTAAATCGTTTGCCTGTGTAAACAGGAGTCTGCATTATCATCCCTCGCACGAGATCACAAACGATGATCTGCTTGCTTATGGATGTCCGATTCAACTTGTTACGCACGGAGATGTTCCCCATACAGTACTGAAATACCATAAATAGTGGAAACCAATATTTTTCAATACGAATTTATAGTTAAAGGACTCCTGGGAGCAATATTTGCGAGTATAACTGCCGGATTAGCAGGAACATATATTGTTTCCAAACGGATGGTATTCCTCAGTGGAGGTATAACACATGCCTCATTCGGTGGTATTGGTATCGGATATTTTGCAGGGATCAATCCTGTTATCGGAGCTGCTGTCTTTGGTATCATGTCAGCCCTGGGGGTTGAGTATCTTTCTGTTAAACAAAAGATAAGAGAAGACTCAGCCATAGGTATATTATGGGCTTTCGGCATGGCAATTGGAATTATCTTCATTTACCTTACTCCGGGATATACACCAAACCTTATGAGTTATCTTTTTGGTAGCATCCTGACTGTTACAAACGCTGATATTATAGCATTGGGAATAATGTCAGTAATATTGATCCTTTACTTTGGTATATTCTACCGGACTATGCTCTATATTTCTTTCGATGAGGTATTTGCGAGAACATATTCGTCGTATGTGGATATATTTAAATATATTACCACATCGTTGATAGCCCTTACAATAGTCTTGAATATCCGGATGGCCGGTGTGGTTCTGGTCATCTCTTTGCTTACTATTCCTCCAAACATTGCCATGTTATTCACCAAAGTCTATTTTAAAATAGTTATATGGTCGATTCTTGCTGGATTTGTTGGCACCGCAACCGGTTATGCTATCTCATATTTTGCAGGTATCCCTGTTGGAGCAACCATAATCTTTACTCTGGTGATCATCTGGGTAATTGCGAAAGGTATTAGTCAATTAATAAAGAAAAAAAATAATTGAATTTTCATAATATATACTACAAACACAATGGATTACGATCTTATCATAATAGGTAGTGGACCCGGCGGCTATGTTGCAGCAATAAGGGCATCACAATTGAAAATGAAAGTGGCGGTTGTTGAGAGAGCTGAACTGGGTGGTATTTGTCTTAACTGGGGTTGTATCCCCACAAAATCTCTTTTAAAGAGCGCCCAGGTATTTGATTACCTGACTCATGCATCAGACTACGGAATTTCAATTTCAGGGGAAGTGAAACCGGATTTTAATGCGATTATTGCCAGAAGCAGAAACGTTTCGGACGGCATGAGCAAAGGAATCCAGTTCCTTTTCAAAAAAAATAATATTGTACATATAAAAGGATATGGCCGCCTTGCAGGAAACAATAATGTTGAGGTGGAGGATCCGGAGGGGAATAAAAAAAATTATTCAACAAAAAATATAATTCTTGCAACAGGTGCCAGGTCTAAGGAGCTGCCTAATCTTAAGCAAGACGGTAAGAAGATAATCGGTTACCGTGAGGCAATGACTCTTGAAAAACAACCCGGATCGATGGTTGTTGTAGGTTCAGGAGCCATTGGAAGTGAATTTGCAAATTTTTATCAGTCAATCGGAACAAGTGTAACCCTGGTGGAATTTCTCCCAAGGATCGTTCCAAATGAAGATGAGGAGGTATCAAAACAACTCGAGAGGTCGTTTAAAAAAATTAAGATGAAGATAATGACTGATTCCTCGGTTGAGTCAGTTGATACCTCAAAAGAAAAGTGCATAGTGACAATTAAAACACCAAAAGGACAGGAAGTTATTGAAACAGATATTGTTTTTTCTGCAGTTGGAGTTGCTGCAAATATTGAGGGTATCGGACTGGAAAAGGCTGGAGTAAAAACTGAAAAAGGGAAAGTTGTTGTCGATGATTATTACCGGACATCGGTTACGGGCGTCTTTGCTATCGGCGATATTGTTCATGGACCAGCTCTTGCCCATGTGGCCTCAGCAGAGGGTATAATATGTGTCGAAAAGATAGCAGGAGTGGAGGTTGAGCCTCTTGATTACAAGAATATTCCTGCCTGTACCTATACTAATCCCGAGATAGCATCATGCGGACTTACAGAGTCAGCTGCCAGGGAAGCCGGTTATGAAATCAAAGTGGGGAAATTCCCGTTTACTGCCTCCGGTAAAGCAAATGCGTTGGGTGCAAAAGATGGTTTTGTCAAACTTGTTTTTGATGCAAATTATGGCGAACTGCTTGGAGCACACATGATTGGAGCCAATGTAACTGAGATGATTGCAGAGATAGTTGTAGCCAGGAAACTTGAGACTACCGCTCACGAAATTATTAAAGCTGTTCATCCTCATCCAACAATGTCAGAAGCAATTATGGAGGCCGCTGCCGCCGCATATGGCGAAGTAATTCACCTCTAACCGGCTACAGGCGACAGGCTACGGGCTACCGGTCGCCTGTAG
>JBAWXY010000090.1:0-10158 GCA_037143835.1 Bacteroidota bacterium | reverse complement strand
ATTCACTTGCCAACTCCGGAATAATTTCTATAGTGTATACTGTGTCCACTATCTCAGCAAGAACTGCAGCCTGATAACCTGACCCGGTGCCAATTTCAAGCGCCTTTTTCTTTTCAGTCGGCCTGACTATCTCTGTCATATAAGCTACAATATATGGTTGAGATATGGTCTGGCCATAACCTATTGGCAGGGGATAATCACCATATGCATCATTTTCATACTCTTTAGGAACGAAGAGATGACGGGGAACTTTCCTCAATGCTTTTATTGTGGCAACATTCGTGATTCCACGGTCCGTTATCTGGATCTTAACCATGTTGTTCCGGGCAGCAACATACTTATCAACCTGTGGAAAAACATATTCCCACATGACCAGACTTAATATAATCATTGTAAGCCTCACAACCCGTTTATTTCCTGCAAGATAATAAATTTTGGCCTCATTTCAAATAATCTGGAAGGACTTTTTCTACCTGTATCCTACCAGAGAAAGAAATCCATTACCAAAAAATTGTATAAGCGGCCAGATAGGCAGGAAGTTAATTTTTGTCAGGAAAGTTGCTATGATAAGTCCGAACAGAAGGAACGAACCGTATTTGTATAATCCTTCATACAGAGCAGGATATCTTCTGAGCTGATGGAATAAAAGATGTGAGCCGTCAAGAGGAGGGAGGGGAATGAGATTAAAAATAAATAGCCCCCAGTTAATGTAAATTGCATAAAGAAAAACTTCAGTTACCACCTGCATCGCGGAACTCTGATATGGAGACACAAGCGAGGAGACTATAGAAAATAAAACAGATAGAATCATTGCAAGTACTGCATTCGACAATGGTCCGGCTAATGCAATTTTTATTACATCAGTCTTGGGATTGTGCAAATTCTGTTCGTTGAACTGAACAGGTTTGGCCCATCCGAATCCGGCAACTATTAGCATGATAAAACCTAAAGGATCAATATGCTTCAGGGGATTCAGTGTAACCCTTCCCTGATCTTTTGAGGTTGAATCACCACACATGTGAGCAACTAATGCATGACAGAATTCATGCACTGTCAATCCAAGAATTATACCCGGAAGAAATTTTAAAATTCGCGCAAAATCAAAGCTTTCCATCCTGCCTTTTATTAACAGGTTGGTAAAAATAATTCTGAGTCAGACCGCATTTTTTTATTACTTCGAGAGCATATTCAGCACCGGAAAAATTTTTATTTGCATTGTTTGTTCCAACGGTGAATTTTACCCCTGCTGTTTTTGCTTTTGCAATAAATTCGACAGAAGGGATTCTGTATCTGTTGTTTATTTCAATAGCAATATTATTGTCTTTTGCGGCTTTTATCACCTTGTCCATCCTTTCATTAGTCCAGAAATAATCATACCTGTCAGCCATCTGGGCAGGCAAAAATGTAGGATTTACATAGATATTTATTGGCTCATTATTCAATATTTTAACAATTGTGTTAACAAGGTAGTCCATGAACTCTTCCTCATTATCGATCCATGTCTCCCCCTTTATCCAGATACGGTTTCTCCTTCCTTTTTCATCGGTGAAGGTCATACCGTCCGTGAATACATAATCAAATTTATTCATCGATTCCCTGGAGAAAATATTCACCCATTCTCTCCCTTCAGCCTGCAGACCTACAAAGAACTGAGGGTAATCTTTCAAAGTGAGTAATACCGAATCTATCTGGCTGTCATTGTGAACCGGGAATCCTAAACCACAATTTGTTACAATACCATACCTGATATTTTCATTTTTTGATTTCAAGACAGCGTTTTCAATATTAAAGTCACCTTTCAGATGTATATGCAAATCGGTGATAGGAAAACTGTTATTAGTCATGCAATTCATTAGTAAGAATGGCAAAAGCATAAAGATTAAAATTGATTTTCTTTGCATGTTGTTTAATATTAAGTTCTCAATGATGATTGGTTTTTCAGCACAGGTTAAAACAATCCCTGTAAAGCCGGGATAAAGCTAACAAAAAAGGCTAAACAGAAAAAAATTATTTTGTACCTGTAATCTCCTTTAAAAGATTGAAGAATTGAATTTTTCGTTCCGAATTAATTCCCCAGTCAACCGGAACACTCTGATAACCATCAATAAATGACTCATCCTTCATCCTGTAATCAAAGTAACCCCATGATGCATAGCTTTTTATGGCTGCAGTAAAATTATTATTCTCTTTGTCAAAATCCTAAAGTTAAAAATCTAAAGTCAATAGACAAAGAATATAGTCATGATTCTTCTGACTTCGGTCTTCTATCTTCGGACTTCTTTCATTTCTGCTAAAAATCTCTTACGTTTACAAAAAGAGAATTACAATGAAAAAGATACTTCTAATCATATTCATTCTTTTCCTGATATACTTTCCGGGGATTTTTTCACAACCTGGGACGGATACAATTGTGTACCTTTTAACATGCGGACCAGGAACCGAAACATATTCAATATATGGTCACAGTGCTTTAAGGATCGTTATTCCTGAAAAGAAAAGCGACACTGTATATAACTGGGGTGTATTCGATTTCAGTACTCCCAATTTTGTATGGAAATTTGCAAAGGGACGTTTGGATTACATGCTTGGGGTTGATTCTTTACAAAAGTTTCTGCAAGGTTATTTTTTTGAGCAGAGATTTGTTTATTCTCAAAGAATCAACCTTAATGCTGATGAAACAGAACAATTAATTGCTCTTATTAATGAGAATCTTAAGCCTGAAAATGTCAAATACAGGTATGATTTTTTTTATGACGATTGTTCTACCAGGATAAGGGATCTTCTTGAAAAATCGATAGGAGAAAAACTTCTGTATCCACCTGCTGAAACGGGAGAAGTCCCAACTTTCAGAGAGATGGTTGGCAAATATCAAAATCCTTTTCCCTGGTTAAAATTCGGGATTGATCTGATTATGGGTTCTCCGGGAGACAAAAAAGCTCTATTCAGAGACAGAATGTTCCTTCCCTTAGATATGCAAAGTGGATTTTCGGAAACAGTTATAAACAGGAATGGGAAGATGATTCCCCTGCTTCAGAATCCTGAAGTTATTCTTGATTTTGATCCGCCTGTGATAAAGCAAAAGTTTTTGACATCACCCGAAGTTGTTTTTACTATTTTTTTAATAATTGTATTAATCCTGTCTGCTTTGGTTAAAAGTAAGAAGATTATCAATTTAGTTGATATTATCGTTTTTTCAATTTTTTCGATCCTTGCTTTGTTGATGATCTTTTTCAATTTTTTCACCGATCATCAACAGATGAAATGGAACCTGAATATAATCTGGCTGAATCCTTTTATCCTGATTTGCCTTGTAACCCTGATCCTAAATAAGACAGTATCAGTCTGGTTCAGGATTTTGTTTTATATCACAATAGCTTTTCTGGTTCTTCACATCTTCTTACCACAGGAATTCAATATAGCCTTTATTCCATTGGTAGTTATTCTTTTAATAAGGAGTTCTGTGAGAGCCGGTTTTGAATGGAACCCACTAACATTAAAGTAAAAATTTATAGATCAATTTGTTATACTTTTCACACTCTCTACACTTTTTTACCCCCCCCCTTTTTTACCTCATCCCCCTGTCCCCCTTCTCCTAAAAGAGAAGGGGTAAGAAAAACATTATCAGACATATAAGTCCCTCTCCTTCAGGAGAGGGATTTAGGGTGAGGTGAACTTTAAAAAAGGACCAAGGGGTGAGTTCAGAAGCTAAGTAAAGCAGGGAAATACGGTGAGGTGGACTTTAAAAAGGGGACAGGTGGTGATTTCATGAACGAAGCAATGAAGATTAATTGAGTAAAAAAGTTCATTTAACAAAAGTTTAACACTCCTTAACACCACTTTAAAATTTCTCAGGCTTCTTTTGTGTAATGATTTTTCCGAAGAATTCAGGAATGATTATTAGTACTCGTTTTATTATATTTGCTACTTAAATTTTTTAAGCCATGGAGCAAACTGCTGACATCAGGATTTTAAATGAAAAAATTGAAAAGGAGAGCGCTTTCGTCGACATTATCAGAATGGAGATGAATAAAGTGATCATCGGCCAGAAACACCTGACCGATAGCCTTATGATAGGCCTGCTCTCCAATGGTCACATCCTTCTTGAAGGAGTTCCCGGCCTTGCTAAAACGCTTGCGATAAAATCGCTTGCATCAATTATCGATGCCAAGTTCAGCAGAATACAATTTACCCCCGATCTTCTTCCGGCTGACCTTATTGGTACAATGATCTACAGTCAGAGAAAGGAGGAGTTCATTGTAAAAAAAGGACCGGTATTCGCTAACTTCATTCTGGCTGATGAGATAAACAGGTCGCCGGCAAAAGTGCAGAGCGCTTTACTTGAAGCAATGCAGGAGAGACAGATTACAATCGGTGAATCAACTTTTAAACTCGATGAACCGTTCCTGGTTCTTGCTACCCAGAACCCGATTGAACAGGAAGGAACATATCCGCTTCCGGAGGCACAGATCGATAGGTTCATGATGAAAGTCCTGATCGATTATCCAACTATGGAAGAGGAGAAACTGATAATCAGGGAGAATCTTGCTAAAGATTTTCCAAAGACAAATTCTGTTCTTAAAACTGAGGATATTATCAGAGCACGGAATATTGTCAGGGAGGTTTATATGGATGAAAAAATAGAAAATTACATACTGAATATAGTCTTTGCAAGCCGTAATCCCGGGAAATATGGCCTTCCTTCATTTACTAATATGATTTCATATGGAGCATCACCCAGAGCATCCATAAACCTTTCACTGGCTGCAAAAGCATATGCATTTATAAAGAGAAGGGGATATGTTATCCCTGAAGATGTCAGAACAATATGTCACGATATTATGCGCCACCGGATTGGACTTACGTATGAAGCTGAAGCAGAAAACATAAACCAGGATCGTATAGTTTCTGAAATACTGAATATTGTTGAAGTTCCGTAGAGTTTATTGTAAAGTGGAAGCAACTGAATTATTAAAAAAAGTCCGTAGAATTGAGATTAAGACCAGGGGGTTGAGCAGACATATATTTGCCGGCGAATATCACAGTGCATTTAAAGGACGTGGGATAGCCTTTAGCGAGGTGAGGGAATATCAGTATGGCGATGACATAAGAAGCATCGACTGGAACGTTACTGCCCGCTTTAACCATCCATATATAAAGATATTTGAGGAGGAGAGAGAACTCACTGTAATGCTGCTTATTGATGTCAGCGGATCTGGTAATTTCGGTACAACTGTCAGCTTTAAAAAAGATTTAATGACAGAAGTAGCTGCAGTTCTTTCATTTTCTGCCATTTTTAATAATGACAAAATCGGTGTAATATTCTTTTCCGACAAAGTTGAGAAATTCATTCCGCCACAAAAGGGCAGGAAACATATACTCAGGATTATCAGGGAACTTCTTGACTTTAAATCACAAAGCCAAAAAACAAATCTGGATGAACCTTTGCGCTTCCTTACAAATGCCATTAAAAAAAGATGTACAGCGTTTATAATTTCTGATTTTATTGTTCCTGATTTTGAAGAAGCACTGAGAATTGCATCAAACAAACATGATATCGTTGCTTTAAAAGTGTTTGATCCGGTCGAAAAGGCAATTCCGAACATCGGTCTGATAAAAGTTTTGGATTCTGAAACCGGCGCTGAGAAATGGATTGATACTTCCTCAAGAACAACCAGGGATGCTTATGAGAAATGGTGGATTGGTCATATAGAACTAATTAAAAATATATTCAAAAAATGTGGAGTGGATTCTGCAGAATTAAGAACTGATCTTGATTATGTTAAACCACTGATAAAGTTGTTTGAGAACAGATGATATTTATGAAAAAATTAATTACTTCCATATTTCTGTTTATTTCAATTATTTCATCTTCAATCGGACAGGAAGTAAATGTAACCTCATCCTTTGATACCTCAAAAATATTTATAGGCGATCAGATAAAGTTTACAATTACAATTGATCAACCTTCCGACCTCAGGCTTACACTACCTTTATTTAAGGATACATTGTGTAAAAACATTGAAATCCTTTCAGGTCCGGTTGTTGATTCCTCCAGTCAGGGGGGGAGAATTAAAATTATTGGTAAATATCTTATAACATCTTTTGATTCAGGTTTTTATCAGATTCCACCTGTTTTTGCCGAAATGAAAAATCAGAATGGAATGAAAAGGTTCTATTCTGATTATTCCCAGCTTGAGGTCATGAGAGTCAAAATTACACCTCCTGATACCATTGCAAAAATATATGATATAATCAAACCATACAGGGCACCTTTAACTATTGGCGAAGTACTTCCATGGGTCCTGCTTGTCGCGCTTCTTGGTGCACTTGTCTGGCTCGCAATAAGATTTATACGTAAATTAAAGAAGTCCAAAACGGGGGTTGAAGCTGTTATTGACCCTGATCCGGCGCACATCATTGCCTTCCGTGAACTGGAAAAACTCAGGGAAGAACAACTCTGGCAGAAGGGCGAGATTAAGTATTATTATACAAAGCTGACAGAGATATTACGTCAGTACCTGGAAAACAGGTTCAGGGTATTCTCTCTTGAACTGACTACAGCTGAGACACTTGCGGCTCTGGTTAAATCCGGCTTCAAAAAGGACGGATCATACAATCAGCTTAAAACAGTCCTGACAGGAGCTGATCTGGTAAAATTTGCAAAATATAATCCGGAACCGCCAGAGAATGAATCACATTTTCAGAATTCCTGGGATTTTGTTCTTGCTACAAAAGAGAATGAAGTGATTACCGTTGCAGTTGATGTAAAAGATAAAGCCAGGGAGGGAAGTATATGAACGGCATAACATACACGGAACCTCTATTTCTATGTCTTCTTGCAGTAATACCTGCAATGATTGTGTTTTATGTACTCAAGCAACATAGGGCAACAGCATCTTTAAGAATGCCGGGGCTTCAGCCTTTTGCAGAGGCAGGAACAACATTCCGGCACTATCTCAGACATATTCTTTTTGCTTTTCGCACTATAGCCGTAACCCTTCTGATAATTGTACTTGCACGTCCGCAGGCGTCAGATAAATTCCAGGATATTTCTACTGAAGGTATTGATATTGTATTGACTCTGGACATTTCCGGAAGTATGCTGGCACGCGATTTCAGACCCGACAGACTTGAGGCATCAAAAAATGTAGCAACAGAGTTTATCTCAGGAAGACCATACGACCGGATGGGGCTGGTGGTTTTCAGTGGTGAGAGTTTCACACAATGCCCTCTGACAACCGATCATGCAGTTCTTATTAATCTTCTTCAGGAAATTCAAAGCGGAATGATTGAAGATGGAACTGCTATTGGAATGGGCCTTGCGACTGCTGTTAACAGGATTAAAGATTCAGAAGCTAAGAGCAAGGTTATTATACTTCTTACCGATGGGGTTAATAACCGGGGAGAAATTGCTCCGGCTACAGCTGCCGGAATAGCAAAGACTTATGGCATAAGGGTTTATACAATTGGTGTCGGTACCCAGGGAATGGCGCCATATCCTATACAAACTCCTTACGGAATACAATACCAGGATATGCCGGTTGAAATAGATGAGGCTATTCTCAGAGAGATCGCACAAACCACAGGCGGTAAATATTTCAGGGCAACAGATAACGACAAACTTGTTCAGGTTTACAGCGAAATTGACAAACTGGAGAAGTCGAAAATCGATGTCAGGCAATTCAACAGGAAGGAAGAGAAATATCTTCTTCCGGCTCTGATTGCATTTTGTCTGTTGGCGCTTGAGATACTGGTAAGAAACACAATATTCAGAAACTTAACTTAAACGCAGGAGATATTATGCAATTGTTCAGATTTGCAAATCCCGATTTCTTGTACTTGTTGCTTCTGCTTCCGGTAGTGATACTATTATATATTATTAATGAGATAAGAAAGAAGAGGGCACTTGGGCGATTAGGTGATATTAACCTTGTCGGGAGCCTGGTTCCTGAGTTATCGAAAATACGACCGGTTGTTAAATTCATACTGCAACTTATTGCATTTTCCGCAGGTATAATAATGCTTTCCAGACCACAGTTCGGTTCAAAAATTGAAGATGTGAAAAAGCAGGGCGTGGAGGTAATTATAGCCCTCGATGTAAGCAACTCGATGCTGGCAGAAGATATTCAGCCTGACAGACTTACCAGGGCTAAACAGGCAATATCCCGTTTGGTTGATAACCTTGATAATGACAAAATAGGATTAATTGTCTTTGCCGGTGACGCATATACTCAGATCCCTGTTACAACAGATTATGTCTCTGCAAAAATGTTTCTTTCAACGATTAATCCCGACATGGTGCCAAAACAGGGTACGGCAATCGGTGCTGCTATCAGTCTTGGAATAAGATCATTCAGTCCGGGTGAGGGAAAAAGCAAGGCGATGATCATAATTACCGATGGAGAAAACCATGAGGACGACCCGGTTACATATGCAGAAGAAGCATCAAAAGCAGGGATTATTATACACACAATCGGGATAGGTTCAACAGAAGGAGTTCCGGTACCTGTAATTATTAATGGTAAAACAGATTATCTTAAAGATGTTGACGGCAATACTGTTATCACGAAGCTGGATGAAGATATTCTTAAAAAAATTGCAATAACCACAAATGGCAAATATGTAAGAGCAAGTAATTCGAATATTGGTCTGGATGAGATCTTCAGCGAGATCAGAAAAATGAAAAAACAGGAATTGGAAAGCACAATGTACACAGAATATAACGATCAATTCCAGATTTTTGCTGCAATAGCTTTATTTCTGTTAATGGTTGACTTTCTTTTAATGGAAAGAAAAAACAGAAGATTGGCTAATATCAGATTGTTTAAAATTAAAGTATAAAGGAAAAAGATAAAAGACAAAAGGAAAAAGATAAAAGTAAAAAGTGATTTCAAAGTTCCCCTCCTTGGAGGGGTAAGGGGTGGGTTTAAAATAAAGGTTTTAGGTTTATTTATTGTTATAAATGAGATGGTAAGAAAAAAAATTATAACAACCAATGGGTTAATCAATAGCTTGTTAATCTGTGTATTTCTGATATTTTCTATCGCAATAAATGCACAATCCGATAAAACATATATCAGGCAGGGTAACAGGGAATATGAAAAGAACAACTTCTCTGATTCTGAAGTATCTTATCGCAAGTCCATCGAGAAAAATAAACAATCACAGGATGCTGTTTTTAATATCGGTGATGCTCTTTATAAGCAAAACAAATTTGAAGATGCTGGCAAACAATTCATTGAGAATATTAATCTGAATGATGATAAGAATAAGAAATCAGCAGGATTGTATAATCTTGGAAATTCCCTTCTGAAAGCAAATAAGATCAAAGAGAGTATCGAAGCTTATAAAGGGTCTCTTAAACTCCGGCCTGATAATAATGAAGCAAAATATAATCTTGCATTTGCACAGGATATACTGAAACAACAACAGGAACAACAGCAACAACAGCAACAGGATAAGGACAAGCAGGATCAGAACAAAGACAATAACAAGGCAGATCAAAAAGATCAAAACGATAAGAATAAAGACCAGCAAACGGATCAGAACAATAATCAGGATCAGCAGCAGCAGCAACAACAGCAGGGTATTTCGAAGGAAGATGCCCAAAGACTGTTGAACGCTCTGGCTAATGATGAAAAAAATGTCCAGGAAAAGGTTAAACTTGCAAAAGCAGCAAAAGCTAAAGTCAGAACAGTAAAAAACTGGTAATCTGAATGAAATAAAAATGAAAAAGGCATTAATATACCAGGTACTTATCTTATTTTCATTATCCGTTGCAGCTCAGGATGTTTCATTAAAAGTTGAATACCCTGCAGTAGTAATTGCAGGGCAACAGTTCAATGTTATGTGGACCGTTAATTCCGGTGGCGGAGAGTTTGCAGCTCCTTCATTTAACGGTTTCTATAAACTAATGGGTCCGCAGACCTCTTACAGCTCTAGCACCCAGATTATAAACGGAAAAATGTCTCATCAAACATCTTACACTTATGTTTATTTTCTTCAGGCCGTTAAAGAAGGAAAGTATGTAATACCACCTGCTACCTTTACTCTGAAAAACAAAACCTATGCTTCTGATTCGATGTACATTGAAGTTACCGGCAAATCAGGTGTTGAGTCTTCAGGGAGCGATATTTTTGTTAACCTGTCGCTTAACCG
>JBAWXY010000089.1:0-10297 GCA_037143835.1 Bacteroidota bacterium | reverse complement strand
CATTTTTATTCCGCTTATTGTTATGCATCCTTGTTCCTCTCCCATTTTAAGAAAAGCTGTACTTTCAGGATTATAAACAAGATCGAACAAAATATGTTTTTTGTTGAGCAGGCTGTAATTTATATCAGGCTTACTTTCAATGTTGGGAAACATTCCAAGAGGCGTGGTATTGATTATCAGATCGGTGTTGTTAATCAGTCCTGAATTAATATCAGAATAAGCAAGTATACCTGGCTTTTTGTTTCTTGAAATCCGTGTGACATTCAATCCGAACTTCTTGAGTACATGGCAAACAGCTCTGGAACTTCCTCCGGTACCAAGAACAATTGCATTTCTGACACCCAAGTTAATATGAGGCAACAGAGAATCTCTGATACCTGTTACATCACTGTTATAACCATACAATTTTATTAGTCCACTCAATCTTTTAATTTTCAACACATTAACGGCTCCAATTTCATTAGCCTCAGGTTCAATTTCATCTATAAAATGGATTATTTCTGACTTATATGGTATCGTTACATTAAGACCGCACAGATCAGTTTCTTCAGTAATCAGTTTTTGAAGCAGGTTGAGATTTGTTAATGGATAGTTCTCGTAATGGCAATCGGTAATTTGCTCATTAAGAAATTTTTCAGCAAAATATTTTTTGGAGAAAGAATGCCCGAGAGGATATCCTATGAGGCCAAATTTTCTCATTTTTCAGGGTTTGTTTGTTAGATAAAATTGCTATAATAAGATTAAAAACTATTGCTTCAGATCATCAGGAAGGAACTGAAAGAAAGTATCTCCCCGAAGGCCAAGACGTAGTGACTCGAGAGGAATAATCTCATTTGGTGCTATATTTCCAAGATTCACATTTGCTCCAAAGTGCTTAATGAACCATGCTTGTTGTGATTTCAACGGAGCCTCCCAGATGACATTTTCCAGTTTTACTTGTTCTGCTATTGCACTGATTATCTTATTGTTTATTGAGCCATCCTCATTATAGATCCCGGTGGTGCCTGACTCTCGTGCTTCTGCAATTACCTTTACCGATCCTGCATTAAGTTCGGCTTTCATCATAGCAACCCATTCATCGGGAGAAAAGACAACATCCTTTTTCTTGGATCCGACTTCAGAAATAACCGTTCCCCTTTCAGACAGCCTGCTGATATACTCAAGTTTCCTTTTATGCTCAATGTCGAAAGATCCATCTGAAACCTCAACAAGGTCGATTTCGTGTTTATCAAGAAATTCAATATACTCCATGAACATATTTCTTACAATAAATGCTTCAAAGAGAGTTCCTCCAAAGTATGGAATTGCGCCTGATTTTTTATATATAGCTATTTTCTTTTCAAATCCGGGAGTTATCAGGGATGTACCAAAACCAAGTTTTACAAAATCGGTATACTCGCTTCCGACCGACATAAAGTCTTCAGCTTCCCTTATGCTGAGACCTTTGTCCATCACCATAGTGATCCCTGAATTCCGGGGCTTAGCAGGCCTTTCGGGCATGAATGGAAGTACCTTTTTCATAATTCGGTTAAATTACAGTAATAGCTTATTCATTGAGACTACTTCCCTTAAGAAGCTTTTTAATCTTTCTGGTCAGGAGTTCGGGGGGGAAAATATCTTCAAACTCTTTGAATAGATCCTTGTCCGGATCAACCGCCAGTGACAGATGCCGGAAAGCTTTCTCAGCGTTTCCTGTATGAAGATAAAATGAGGATAGAAGGAAATTAATGCCCGGCACATCACCTGTGACTTTATAGGCATGTTCAAGGTATGGCAGCGCTTTCATCACAAGATCATCTTTAATGATGATTTTTCCCAGATCGGCCCATACTTCGTCAAAATATGCATCAAGCTTAAGTGCCTCCCGGAAACATCTCATAGCGGCTTTTTTCTCCCCCTTATTATAGTGTGCTTTACCCAGCAGGTACCAGATTTCAGGATTCTCATCGTCGAGCCGGACAGCTTTTCTGAAAAAGATGAGGCTGTCATCAGTATTTCCGGTATTAAGTGCTATTATACCCAGACCGAACCAGGGATCAGCAAAATCAGGAGCCAGCTCGATAGCTTCCTGATAATATTTTCTGGCCATAGTTATTTCGCTTATCTTTTCATAACATTCTGCAAGATAAGTCATTGCCTCGAAATTATCTGGTTCATTTTCGAGGTATTCGTGATAAACAGGGATAGCGTCAGCATACTTTTCAAGATTGCTTAGGATATTCCCTTTATTGAAAAGTGCAAATGTATTCTGAGAGTTAATAGCCAGAGCATAATCATATGCTTCCATTGCTTTCTCGTACAATTCAAGCTTATTATAAATTATACCCAGGTTATACCAGGCGCTATCGGAAAATGGTTCATCCTCAAGATATTTCAGATAATATTTAATACTGTTTTCAAAATCCTCAATCTTTTCATATCCATAAGCAAGATCGTAAAGGTGAGCTTTGAATTCCGGTTCCATATCTATAAGCTTTACCAGGTAAGGAATCATGTGTTCATAATAATTAAGGTTCTGCAAAACAGAAGTTATTGCAAAAAGGATGTTTTCAATATCTTCAGAATCGAGTGTCAGGGAATAATCGAACATTTTTTTTGCTCCCTGAATGTCACCAAGCATGCCTAATGCTGTTCCTTTGGCTATATATAACTCATGATTTCCGGGTTCAATACTTTCCAGTTTTTTAAGTATCCTGAGAGCTTCAACAGCACGTCCCTTATCGAGCAGAACCCTGGCTTTTCTTAACTGGATAGATACTGAATTAGGATGTTGTTCGGTAGCTAATGTTGCGGCTTCAAAAGCTTTTAATGCGTTATTGCTCTCAATATAATAATCAATAATTGTCTCAAATTCAATAACATCAAAAAAATAATTTTCATTATTTTTCTTCATCCTCTCAAACTTCTGCACTGCATGCTTCACCTCTTCCTCATAGGAAAACCCATACTTATCATCTTCCATCGCTCACAAAAATATGTTTACAAAATTAATACTATTTTTTTTATTACCACCACGCAACCTCATGAGCTAAATAATCATCTATTATTTGTACAACAGACTATTTTATATAACCATATCATATTTACCCTAAAATTAACCTAAATTCTACCTTCGAAGAACCGGGCGACCACCCGGTTTTTCATTTTATATCAATATATTTGCAGAGATATATTTCATAAAATTCACATATATGAAACCATTATACAGTAACTATATAGTATTGGTTTTTAGTATATTATCAATTTCAGTTTTTCTTATAGGTTGCACACCAATTGAGAATCCTATAAAATTTCCTCAGGGTACTTTCCCCGACTCGGTTATAAACATGGCAGATATTAATTCTGCATATGATGACTATAATATGGCCTTACCCACGTTAAATGGCTATTCGCCAATAATATTTTCAAGTAACAGGAGAAGTTCCGGCGGTCAATTTGACCTTGAGCAAGCGAGGATTTCTTTTATATTTGATCAAACGAACGGAAGTTTCAGACTTGGAGCTGACATGACTGATGAAGCGTTTCTTGACAGACTTATCACTAAGGCAAAGACCCCGGGAAATGATTTCGGACCATATCGTCTGTACAGTTCTATAGATGGATTTGATTATTTATTACTTTCTTCAGTAAATAGTGAAGGAAACCTGGATTTGTTCTATCTCAAAAACAGGCCGGCATATAACTCTGGTCTTCCTGAAGTTGATGGGCCTTATCCAATTAAGCTTTTTAATACAAATTCAGATGATGCATATATCTGTTTTGATTCTGACCTTGATTCCGCGTTTTTTGTAACAAACAAGGATGGAAATTTTGACATTTTTCTGCAAAAAAGGCCTGCAGAAAAAGATATAGCATCCTGGTTTAATCTTGATTATGCAATCTCAACCAAGGTAGATATTGTAAATAGTTCCAGTGAAGATAAATGCCCAATGGTCCTCCAAAAGATTATGGTTTTTACTTCCAACAGGCCAGGTGGATTTGGCGGGTTTGATCTGTATTATTCGATTTTTAAAAATGGGAGATGGAGTTCACCAGTTAATCTTGGTCCGGGTATAAATACTTCATCAGATGAATACAGGCCGGTTCTCGGGTATCATCCTGATTTTACAAACTTTTTTATGATGTTCTCTTCAAACAGACCCGGTGGCAAAGGCGGATTTGATCTCTATTTCACCGGTGTGGAGTTTCCTGAAAAATAAGACAGGAACACGTAAAGTAATTTTTAATCCTTTTTTGCAGCACTAAGTGTGTTCAGCAGAAGAGATACTCTGGTCATTGGGCCAACTCCTCCCGGTACAGGTGTGATGTAAGAACATTTAGGGGCGACATTTTCAAAATCTACATCACCAACAAGCTTATACCCTGATTTAGTCTCAGAACTTTCAATACGTGTTGTACCAACATCAATAACAACTGCTCCCACTTTTACCATTTCTGCAGTAACGAATGCAGGAGAACCGATTGCTGCAATAATTATATCAGCCTGACTAACAATATCCTGAATGTTTTTTGTACGGCTGTGGACAACAGTTACAGTTGCATCCATTCCTTTCTGTGAAAGAAGAATACTTACGGGTCTGCCAACAATGTTGCTGCGACCAATAACCACACAATTCTTTCCGGATGTCTCTATACGGTATCTTTTTATAAGTTCAACTATCCCAAATGGTGTGGCAGGCAGATATCCGGGAAGTCCGATCATCATTTTTCCAAGATTTACCGGGTGAAAACCGTCTGAATCTTTTCGTGGATCAATAGCTTCAATTACTTTACTCTCGGATATATGACCAGGTAATGGTAACTGAACAATGAAGCCATCGACATCATTATCATTATTGAGTTCTGCAATTTTGTCAAGAAGAACAGCCTCAGTTACATCATTCCCAAATCTCAGAAGTGTCGATTTGAAGCCAACTTCCTCACAGTCCTTTACTTTGTTTGCAACGTAAGTTTCGCTGGAGCCGTTATTTCCAACCAGAATTGCAGCGAGGTTCGGTATCTTTTTGCCAGCAACTTTCAGCCTTGTAACTTCAGCAGCAATTTCCTGCTTAATTTCAGACGCAATTTTTTTACCATCAATTATCTTATACATCTCACAGTTTATTTTTTCCCCATAAGCTGGGCGACGTTACCACTTTTAGTCATCATTTTCATCATCCGTCTTGTTTCATCAAACTGTTTCAGAAGTTTATTCACTTCCTGAACACTTGTTCCGCTACCTATAGCTATTCTTTTGCGTCTACTGCCATTAAGAACGACCGGATTAACTCTCTCTGCGGGAGTCATGCTTTTTATAATGGCTTCAATCCCTTTGAATGCGTTATCATCAATATCAAGATCTTTTACAGCTTTGCCAACACCCGGTATCATAGCCATAAGATCTTTTACATTACCCATTTTCTTTATCTGCTGGATCTGGGTAATAAAATCGTTGAAATCGAACTGGTCTTTTGCAATTCTCTTATGAAGTTTCCTGGCTTCTTCGGAGTCAAATTGTTCCTGTGCTTTTTCAACAAGAGATACAATATCGCCCATCCCCAGGATTCTGTCTGCCATTCTACCCGGATAGAAGATATCGATCGCATCCATTTTCTCACCGGAACTTACAAACTTTATAGGTTTGTTAACCACCGATTTAATCGAAAGGGCTGCTCCTCCCCTGGTATCGCCATCGAGTTTTGTTAATACAACTCCATCAAAATCAAGCCTTTCATTGAATTCCCTGGCAGTATTAACTGCATCCTGACCAGTCATGGAATCAACTACGAATAGTATTTCATGAGGACTTACCGCCTCCTTAACAGATGATATCTCCTTCATCATCTCTTCATCAATTGCCAGACGACCGGCGGTATCGATAATTACCAGATCGTGCCCTTTCTTTTTTGCCTCTTTAACAGCATTACGGGCAATAACAACCGGGTTCATATTTCCATCTTCGGTATAAACCGGCACATCAACCTGGGTACCAATTATTATTAACTGTTCAATTGCAGCAGGCCTGTAAACGTCGCAGGCTACAAGCAAAGGATTTTTCCCCCTTTTACTCTTAACCCATTTCGCAAGTTTTCCACTGAAGGTTGTTTTTCCCGAACCCTGAAGACCGGCGATCAATATTATCGATGGATTGATCTTAATATTGATATCGGTCTTATCTCCACCCATTAGTTCAACCAGTTCATCATGAACGATCTTAACCATCATTTGCGATGGGTTAACTGACTTAAGAACCTCCTGCCCTAAAGCTTTCTGCTTAATAGTGTCGGTAAATTGTTTGGCAATTTTAAAGTTGACGTCAGCATCGAGCAAAGCTCTGCGAACCTCCTTAAGTGTTTCAGCAATGTTTATTTCAGATATCCTGCCCTGTCCTTTAAGAAGTTTAAAGGATTTCTCAAGCCGTTCACTTAAATTTTCGAACATAAATTTATCGGATAAGTGTTTTGTTATTAATTAGTCCGAAGTCGGAAGATTCCCATACATCTACTTCTGACTTCTGGCTTCTGACTCCTGTCTTCTGTCTTTTCTACATTCTTTCCGGCATTTCAATGCCTAACAGCCACATACCGGTAAAAATAACTTCACTTGTGAGACTTGACAGAACCAGCCTGAAATTTCTTAAAGCTGCATCGTCCTCTCCAAGAATCGAATAATCGTGATAGAATTGGTTATATTCCCTGGAAAGTTCATAGCAATAATTTGCAATAATGGCAGGGCTGAATCCTGTTGCTGCTGATGAAACAGTTTCAGTAAACTTCCGCAACAGCTTAATAAGTTCGATTTCTTTGATACCAATTTTTGCTTCAGACAATGTACCTTGTTCAGCATGAATCCCCATTTGCTCTGCCTTCCTGAACACTGATTTTATTCTTGCATATGTATATTGAATAAATGGTCCGGTATTACCATTGAAATCTATTGATTCAACAGGGTTAAATGTCATATTTTTTCGTGGATCCACTTTAAGAATATAATACTTAAGAGCACCCAGGCCAATTTTACGGAATATATCTTCCTTTTCTTCTTCAGAAAAATCAGACAATTTGCCCAGTTCCAATGATACTTCCATAGCGGTTTCCTGCATCTCTTTTATAAGGTCATCAGCATCCACTATTGTTCCTTCGCGCGATTTCATTCTGCCTTCCGGAAGCTCCACCATACCGTATGAAAAATGGATCAGTCCATCAGCCCATTTATATCCCATCCTCTTAAGAAGAGCTTTAAGTACCTGAAAATGATAATTTTGCTCATTTCCAACAACATAAATATTCTTATCAAATTTATATTCATTGAACCTGTTTACTGCTGTTCCAATATCCTGAGTCATATAAACTGCGGTACCATCAGAACGAAGAAGAAGCTTTTGATCCAACCCATCAGGAGTAAGATCAGCCCAGATTGAACTGTCGTCGTTTCTGTAAAGAATGTTTTCTTTCAGGGCAGAAAGGACTATTTCTTTGCCAATTTTGTAAGTATCTGATTCATAATAGATTTTATCAAAATCCACACCTAATTTTTTATAAGTTTCGTCAAATCCGGCATAAACCCATGAGTTCATCATTTTCCAGAGATCAAAAATTTCATTATCACCTGCTTCCCACTTCAGAAGCATCTCTCTTATTTCTCTCATGAGAGGTGCCGAGTTTTTTGCCTCTGTCTCTTCGATGCCTTCGAGCATAAGTTTCTCAATCTGAACCTTATACTCCTTCTCAAACAAAACATAGTATTTCCCTACCAGATGATCTCCTTTCATCCCGGATGACTGAGGGGTCTCTCCATTTCCAAATTTCTGCCAGGCAAGCATCGACTTGCAGATGTGTATACCACGATCATTTACAATATTTGTTTTCACAACTTTGTGTCCACAGGCAGATAATATCCGGTAAAGCGAATAACCGAGAAGGTTGTTACGGATATGACCGAGATGCAGCGGTTTATTTGTATTAGGAGAAGAGTATTCAACAAGGATTGTTTCAGGGTTCGAAACCTGACAATTCTCCAGATGACTTTTTTCAGATGCCATCTTTTCGAAATACTCCACCCACCATGTATCAGAAATTTCGAGGTTCAGGAATCCTTTTATTACATTAAAACCAGAAATTGCAGGGAATTTATCAACAAGATAATTTCCAATGGTTTCGCCGGTATTTTCGGGGGTGTTTTTCGAGAAACGCAGAAGTGGGAAAACAACCAGGGTGAAGTCCCCTTTGAAATCTTTTCTGGTTTCCTGTATTTGGATCAGGTCATCTGTAACCTCACTATTGTAAAGAATTTTAACAGCTTCTTTTATCTTACCTTTAAGAACAATCTCCATTTTTTTGTAACAAATTTCAGCCTGCAAAGATAACATTTTAATAAATTGATATACAATAAAACATGATCAAAAAAAGAGATAAGACTTACAAGAAAAATTCTGATGATTATACCAACAGACCGAATTTTTTGGCATAACTTTAATTCGCCAATTTATTGTTACGGTCATGAGAACTATATTCATTGTTTTGCTATCAATATTCGTTATTATGAAGACCTTTTCCCAAAACAAAACAACTGACAGGCAGCCGGTTGCTGCAGGAAGATTTTATCCGGCTGACAAAGAGACACTTACAAAAGATCTTTCTAAACTTTTCGAAAACTGCAAAAAATTTCCAGGAAGCTGGGATGTGAGAGCTATAATCTGTCCGCATGCAGGTTATGTTTTTTCAGGCAAAATCGCTGCTGCAGCCTATTCAGCAATACCGAAGAATTCGGTTTATAAAAATATTTTTATTATCGGATCAAGTCATGTAATGGCATTCGATGGAGCATCGGTATATAATTCAGGAGATTATATAACACCCTTTGGGAAGATTGTGGTGAACAGGGAAATTGCCAACAAACTCATTAGTGATAACAAAGTATTCAACTTTCCGACGAATGCACATTTGCAGGAACACAGTATTGAGGTTCAATTACCTTTTATTCAGTATTATTTCACAGACAAACCATCGATTGTTCCAATTATTATCGGAACGAATAATGAAAATACAGTAAAAAAGATTGCAGAGGCCCTCAGACCATGGTTCACATCTGAGAATCTTTTTATTATAAGCAGCGACTTTTCACATTATCCACCTTATAAAGACGCAATTGAAACGGATAATTCAACGGCATTGAGTATTGCTTCCGGTAATCCTCAAACATTCCTTAATACCCTTAAAAAGAACTCTGCAAAACAGATTCCGGGATTGGCTACGAGTATGTGTGGCTGGACCTCCGGCCTTACACTTCTATATTTGGCTGAAGGGAACAATCAACTTGAAATCAAACTTATCGATTATTGCAATTCAGGTGATTCACCTTATGGCGGCAAAAATGAAGTGGTTGGTTATCATGCAATTGCAATGATTGAAAAAAAACAAAAAGAAGAAAGTAAGAATGAGGCAGGAAATGAGTTTTCATTCACTGAGGAAGAGAAAATCCAACTTTTTGCAATTGCAAGAAACAGTATCCGGTCGATGTTGTATGAAAACAAAAAGATCGGAATAGATGAAAAGACCATACCTTCGAAATTTAAGAAGCCAATGGGAGCATTTGTTACCTTGAAAATTAACGGGGCATTAAAAGGGTGCATCGGAAGATTCATCTCTTCAGATCCTCTTTATGAGGTGGTAAGAGCATCGGCACTTTCTTCTGCTTTCGAAGATCCTCGCTTCTCCCCTCTTACAAAAGAGGAATTTGAAAAAACCGACATTGAGATAACAGTACTTGGCCCCTTAAAGAAGATCAATAGTATAAGTGAGATAATCTTAGGAAAGCATGGCATTTATATCAAGAAAGATTTCAGGTCAGGGACTATGCTTCCACAGGTGGCAACAGAAAACGGATGGACAGTTGAACAGTTTCTAGGCTATACTTCACGCGATAAAGCCGGATTGGGATGGGACGGCTGGAAGGATGCAGAGATTTTTATCTACGAAGGAGTCGTACTTGAAGATAACAAGAAGTAACTATGTATCATGTTATTGGCACAGGATTAACTGCAATACTCTTATATCTCATCAGTTACTTTTTCTACCGGATCGGATATTATTCCCTGCAATTTCACAGAAAGTTATGGAACTCACTCCTTGCAATTGCATTCCTTATTACTGCCCTTGCCGGGGTGTTCATGGCACTTCAGACAAACTATAAATGGAACATTCCGTTTATCAAATCAGTGCTTAAGTGGCATGTCGAATTTGGAATTGGAATGGCAGTCACCGGCATATTCCATTTCATCTGGCATCTTTCATATTTCGGAAAGATATTTGACAGACAA
>JBAWXY010000088.1:0-10297 GCA_037143835.1 Bacteroidota bacterium | reverse complement strand
CGTTATGAGCACACAGAAGAGCCTCTCTGTTGGTTTTCGAGAACTTCGAAAGCATGGCAGAAAAGTCGGAGAGAACTTTTTTTTCTTCATTCCCGTAAAAAGATTTCAGTCTGAAGCTGAAGGGATTCTTTTCTTTAATCAGCCCGACCGAAATACAAATAATCTTCCCGAATTCGGAATAGATACCTGCTCTTTCATAAACATCTCCGGATGTCTGTTCGGGAGTTCTGAACTGCTTTGATTTCTTATCCCATAAAACCTGCATTGCAGGATCGAGCAGGTCATAGGATGCTGCTGCAGGGACTGTTTCAATATCGAGGAACAAAACATCCTCCACTCTTACATTATCAAGCATAATTTTATGATTTACTTTTTAATAAATGCTTTTCAATTATCGAAATCAACACCTCAATCTCAATCGGGTTCCCTTTTTTTAGTTGTTCCCGATGATCAATCAGCAATCCGAATTCGACTGAATCGGGATGATCAAAATTAATTTTTGTTTTTCCCGAACCTGTACCACCTGCTATTCCTACTATCAGCATAAATTTATATTTTTGCAGTAATAATTATCAAAAATAGTAATTTGTAATGAATGAGTGGTTAAAGTACATTGGTAACGAATGGAAATAAATAGAAAGATATGTCTGAGCTATATCCGTTAAAATTTGAACCTGTTTTAAAAGAGAAGGTCTGGGGCGGCAATGCCCTGGTAACCCGTTTTAATAAAAACCCCACCGGCTCGCTTCATATCGGGGAAAGTTGGGAGTTATCGGCTATTGCTGATAATCAGTCAATAGTCAGCAACGGGTTCCTTGCAGGTAACAACATCGGGGAGGTTATTGAAGTTTACATGGGTGATATTACCGGTGATTCAATTTATGAAAAATTCGGAAATGAGTTTCCCCTGCTGATCAAGTTTATTGAAGCAAGAGAAGATCTTTCGATCCAGGTGCATCCCGGCAATGCCCTGGCAAAAGAGAGACATCAGGCTTATGGAAAAACCGAAATGTGGTATATTCTTGAAAGTGAAAAAGGCTCAAAGATTTATACAGGCTTCAGAGAAGGCGTTACAAAGGAGATGTACGAAGAGGCTCTCACTAATGGAAAACTTACTGATCTTCTTAACGTTGAAAGCGTTGAAGCAGGAGATATCTTCTTCACTCCTGCCGGCAGGGTACATGCGATAGGGGCAGGTATTGTTCTGGTTGAAATACAACAAACTTCAGATATTACATACAGGATATTTGACTGGAACAGAAAAAAATCAGGTAAAGAACAAAGGGAGTTGCATACAGAACTGGCGCTCGATGCCATCGACTTTACTGCAACAGGAAAAAATAAAATCAGGAAGGAACCGGCACTGAATAATACTGAAAATCTCGTCAGCTGTGAATTTTTTAACACTAACATCCTTTGTTTAAATCGCGCTGTAAGAAAAGAATATTACCTGAATGATTCATTTGTTGTGTACATTTGTATTGATGGAGAATTCTTAATCCGCTGGAATAAAAGTTCCGGAAAAGTCTCAAAAGGCGAGACTGTTCTCCTTCCTGCGATGATAAAAGAGGTTACTCTTGAGCCTGTTAGGGAAGCCCGGCTACTTGAGATATTCATTAATTCGGCAAATAATAATAATTAAAAACTTTATGAAAGTATTTTCAGGTTCACTGATTGTAATAATATCTCTGCTGTTTATTTCCGGTTGCAACGGAAAAGGAACCGCGAAAAAAGATACTCAGACCGCAAATGACACAATTACTGTTTCTGATACAGGTTATACAGGTATTAAGCAATACATGAGCGGTCAGGTTCTGGTCAAGGAGGTGACCTTCAAAAACGGTGTGAGAGAAGGATTGATGAAATCATTTTACCAGGATGGCAGAGTACGCCAGACTTTCTGGTACAAGAATGGTTTAAGGGAGGATTCAGCAAAGTGGTATTACCTCGAGGGACAGGTTTTTCGTTCTACTCCTTATAATAATGACACCATTGACGGTACTCAGAAGCAATATTACAGGAATGGCAGGGTAAAAGCCAAATTGAGTTATATAAAAGGATTTCGCACACCATTTCTTGAAGAGTTTACCCCTGATGGTAAACTTGTGGGCGGATACCCCGAACTTGTAGTCAAAATACAGGATGATTACCGTACAAAGGGTGTTTACATTGTCTCACTGGAACTGTCAGACAAATCAACTAATGTTAAATATTACCGTGGTGACTTCTCTAATGGCGTTTTTGATACCGTTCAATGCAAAAAAATAAATAAAATAAAAGGAGTTGGTTATCTGGATCTCAAAAAAACAGGATCGCCAAAAAAAGGTTATATAGGAGTAATAGCTCAGATATTAACCAATTTCAATAATAATTATCTGGTTTATAAAAAGATCGAACTCCCTTATAACGATCTTAATTAAAGGGGAAATATGATAATTCATTCAGCCACCTTCATTAAAAGCAGTCCCACATTAAAAGAGTGTCCGGCACCAACAAAGCCTGAATTCGGATTTATCGGAAGATCGAATGTAGGTAAATCTTCACTTATTAATATGCTGACAGGCTGGTCGAAGATTGCAAAAACATCGGTTCAACCCGGAAAGACAAGGACTATAAACCATTTCTTTATTAATGAAAGCTGGTACCTGGTTGATCTTCCGGGTTATGGTTATGCCAAAGTACCCATAAAGCTAAGGGAGAAATGGGTTAAAGCAACTGAGCATTATATTCTTAAAAGGGAAAATCTGGTGTGTCTCTTTGTGCTTCTCGACTCAAGGCATAAACCTCAGCGTTCCGATCTTGAATTCATGGAGTTTCTGGGGCTAAACCAGATAGCCTTTGCAAGAGTATTTACAAAGAGTGATAAGCTTACCCGTACGGCACTGGAGCAATCGATAATTCAATATGATTCTGAAATGCTGAAAAACTGGGAGTCTCTTCCGGTTTCTTTTATTTCATCGGCGGTTGATGGCAGCGGAAGGGATGAAATACTGAACTATATTGAAGAATCTATGAACAATTTTTCAAATGGCTCCTGATATCGGAAGGAATTTTTAATTTTGTACTCAAATTTGATTTTGATACTAAACAGCTAAAATAATAGGAAAATGTTTGGAACAGCACCAATGAAACTTTTTTCCTGCAGGTCTTCTCAGCATCTGGCTCAGATGATTGCAGATAAACTGGGGATCGAACTCGGGAAAAGTTCAGTAACAGAATTCAGCGATGGAGAATTTCAACCCTGTTTTGATGAGTCAGTCAGAGGCTGCCTGGTTTTTATTGTTCAGTCAACAAATCCTCCCGCCGATAATCTTTTCGAACTGCTTCTAATGATTGATGCTGCCAAAAGAGCCTCCGCATACAAAGTAATTGCTGTTATACCATATTATGGTTTTGCCAGACAGGACAGGAAAGACAGGCCAAGGGTTTCGATTGGTTCGAAGTTATCGGCCGATCTCCTGAGCACTGCCGGAGTCGACAGGGTGATCACCATGGATCTTCATGCTGACCAGATTCAGGGCTTCTTCAACGTCCCGGTTGACCATCTTTTCGGTTCCGCAATATTTGCTCCTTATATTGAAAATCTGAAACTTAAGAATCTTACAGTTTCAGCCCCCGATATGGGAGGATCAAAAAGAGCAAATGCCTACTCGAGGCATCTTCAGTCAGAAATGGTCCTGTGCTACAAGCTCCGTAAAAAACCTAATGTGATAGAAGAGATGTCGGTAATCGGTGAAGTGGAAGGAAGGAATGTGGTTATTATAGATGATATGGTAGACACTGCCGGCACACTTGTTCTTGCAGCAAATATGATGAAAGAGCGTGGAGCTACCAGCATAAGGGCATTCGCTACACACCCTATACTTTCAGGTAATGCAGTAGAAAGAATCAACGATTCAGCTATTGAGGAACTTGTAGTGAGCGATTCAGTTCCATTCGTTAACAATTCCAAAAAAATTAAAGTGCTTTCAATAGCAGAAATATTTGCTACAACTATCCAGGCAGTCACTTCAAATAAGTCAATAAGTACAAATTTTGTATTCTGATTCCTTTGTCCTATATTTGCAAGCCAATTTTTTAATTAATTTCAAACGTGTAATGGGGAGTTATCGGGATGATAACTTTTAGTAGCACAATAACTTTCAGACAAATGAAGACAATAGAGATTAAAGGAACATTCAGAACAGAATTAGGAAAGAAAAGCTCTAAACAACTCAGAAAAACAGGGAATGTACCATGTGTTATCTATGGAAAAGAAAAGAATATTCACTTCCATGCTCATGAGAACAGTTTTAAAAACCTTATATATACACCCGAAGCTCATATGGTTAAACTGAGCATCGAGGATAAAGAGTATAAAGCTGTCCTGAAAGATATGCAGTTCCATCCGGTAAATGATAAAATTTTACATGCAGATTTTATTGAGATATTTGATAATAAACCGGTGATTATCAACATCTCTATAAAAGTTTCAGGCGATTCTGCAGGTGTTCTGGCAGGTGGAAAGCTAAGTATTAAAAGAAGAACCCTGAAAGTAAAAGGCTTAGCAAATGATCTTCCTGAATTTCTTCCGATTGATATCACTGATTTAAAAATTCACGAGGGATTAAAAGTTGGTGATCTGTCATACGACAAGATAGAATTACTTGATCCGAAAATATCAATGGTTCTTACAATTGCCACATCGCGAGTTGCACAGAAAACTGATGAAGAGGTTTTGGCTGAAACAGTAGCAGCAGAAGCAGCAGAAGCAGCAGCAGCAGCAACACCTGAAACTCCTGCAGCAGAGTAGAACCTGGTCATTTTAATAACAACAATCAGGCTTAATGAAATATCTGATAGTTGGCCTGGGAAATATCGGGGAAGGGTACAAAGATACCCGTCATAATATAGGATTTACAGTATTGGATGCCATTGCCATGGCATCCAATATTTCTTTTACAGACAGGCGTTATGGAGCTGTTTGCCGGGTCAGATACAAAGGGCGTGAACTTATCCTGCTAAAGCCTTCCACATACATGAACCTCAGTGGCAATGCCGTGAACTACTGGCTGAAAAAGGAAAATATTCCTGTCGAAAACATGCTTGTTATTGTTGACGATATTGCCCTCCCTCTTGGAAGTATAAGAATGAGACCAAAGGGAAGCGATGGAGGCCATAATGGGCTTGCTCATATCAGCACTATACTTTCAACAAACGAGTACCCCAGGATCAGAATTGGTATCGGCAGCAGTTTCCGGAAAGGAGCGCAGGTCGACTTTGTTCTTGGCATATGGAACGCTGAAGAAAAAAAATTCATGGAGGAAAGAACAAACATTGTGATCGGGATGATCAGATCATTTGCCTTTGCAGGAATTGAACTGACAATGACCGCCTTTAATAAAGCAGGGAAAGTAACTCCTCCCGAAAAAGAATCAGACCCGGGAAAACCCCTTCCAAAATAATCCTGACTAAATGGCTGATAATAAACCCGTTCGGATTGATAAATTCCTTTGGTCAATCAGACTTTATAAAACCAGGAGTATTGCCTCCGATGAATGCAGGAAGGGCAGAATCATCATTAATAATATTCAGGTCAAGCCCTCAAGAATAATTACAAAGAACGAAATTATAATTGTTAAAAAACCTCCGGTTATTTACACATATAAAGTGATCGAACCTGTTGAAAACCGCGTGTCAGCAAAGCTTGTAGAGCTATTTGTTGAAGATTTGACAACTGGAGAGGAAAAGGCTAAACTGGATATCCGGCAATCGGTGGGAACCGGTTACAGAGACAAAGGTTCTGGTCGTCCTACAAAAAAAGAGAGAAGAGTAATAGATAAGTTGAAAGAGGACTTCAACGACCGCTAAAATGGTGGTATAAAGACTTAATATTCTCAAAAATGTTGTTAAAGTATTTCTGTTTTTAGCAGCAGCATTTCATTTTTTTTATCTTGCACTCTACAACTTCAAGCCATATATTTTTTTATTAAATGGGGAAGGAAAATATTGAGAAGTATTCGGCCAGATATGCGCTCTTAAAGTCTGTCGCAGGTTTTTGGCATAATAACGTTTTCTACAGAAAAGTCATAGTTCTTGGCCGCGAGAATATTAATCCTGACCATCATCTGATCTTTGCCCCTAACCATCAGAATGCGTTGATGGATGCACTTGCAGTTCTTTTTACACAGAAGAGACATCTGGTTTTTCTTGCAAGAGCCGATATTTTTAAAAGAAAAACAATTGCCGCCATCCTATATTTCCTTAAGATGCTGCCTGTTTACAGGATCAGGGATGGATTCCGCAGCCTTAAAGGCAATGATGAAATATTCATAAAGACAATTGATGTACTGAAAAGCAAAAATGGCCTCGTAATTCTGCCGGAGGGAGATCATGCAGGATTCAGGAGGCTGAGACAATTAAAAAAAGGTATCTGCCGGGTTGCTTTTCAATCAGATGAAGCAACAGGATTTAATCTCAAAATAAAGATAATACCGGTAGGACTTGAATTCTCAAACTACACCAGGTATAGACAGGTTCTTACAGTTGTTTACGGGAAACCTATCGAGGTATCGGAATTTTTCGGATTATATAAAGAGAGCCCTGAGAAAGCACTTAACGAATTAAGAACCAGGCTTTCCAATGAGATGAAAAGGAATATGGTTCACATCGAATCGGAAGAAGATTATGAAGCAATCGACGAACTCAGAAGTATGATAAATGGCAGATTCAGTGATGATATCAGGTTTCCAAAATTATTCAGAGACAGGATTCTCATTAATAAAATGAATCTCCTGAAAACGTCCAATCCATCTGTTTACGAAAGAATATGCTCACTAAGTCTTCAGATAAAAAATAAAGCTAAAGACCTCAATACCCAGTATAGGTTGCTTGAAAAAAAGAAACATCCTTTAGGGTGGCTGATTGCCGGGTTGGTTGGTATCATTTTTACATTTCCACTGTTCATTTATGGTAATATTTTCAATTTAACCTTCCTCGAAATTCCTAATCTCCAGATACGTAAAATACGTGATCCCCAGTTCCACTCATCAATAAAGTATGCGATTTCTCTGGTCCTGGCATTTATTTTCTTACCTGTATATTTGATTCTTTCGCTTTTCATTTTTTCTTCCTGGTGGCTTGGGTTACTCATTTTTCTTACCTTGCCCCTGTCAGGTTTGTTTGCCTGGAATTATTACCTCCAGTTCCGCAGAATAACAGGAGGATTCAGGGTGAGGAGTTTAATAAAACATAAAGATAAAGAATTCGATCTTCTGAGGAGGAACCACACTGAACTAGTTAACCTGGTCGCAGGATTATAAGATGAAGAATGATAAAATGTTCACCGGGAAAGTAGCCTGGATAACCGGAGCATCGTCGGGTATTGGGGAATCACTTGTATATGAGTTTGTAAGAAGGGGTGCAACAGTTGTGGCATCATCAAATGATCTGCCCGGACTGGAAAGGGTAAAAGCAGCATGCGGTGATAATTCCGCGATGGTTCACTGTGTACCATTTGATCTGGCTGACACTTCAGAAATAAACAAAATAGTTGAACAACAGATTAATACGTTTGAAAGAATCGATTTTCTCTTTAATATCGGAGGGATAAGCCAGAGAGCAAGAATTGATGAAACACCTCTATGGCTCGATAGAAAAATTTTTGAGATCAATTATTTCGGGACGATTGCTTTTACCAAAGCAGTACTGCCATACATGATCCGGCAGCAATCGGGGCATATTCTTGCAACAAGCAGTATATCAGGTAGATTTGGCTTTCCGCTTCGTTCAGCATATTCTGCATCAAAACAAGCACTTCATGGGTTCTTTGAAACACTTTACCTCGAAAATAAGAGATTTAATATTAGGTCGTCGGTTATTATTCCGGGAAGAGTAAGAACCTCGATTTCAATTCACGCCTTAAATGCTGAAGGTAAGGAACATGGGAAGCTTGACGACGGACAGGCAAAAGGAATTTTGCCGGAGCATGCTGCTAATATAATTATTAAAGGAATGGTAAGGAATAAACGAGAGATTCTGGTAGGCAGAGGTGAATTATTCCTTCTGCACATCAGAAGATATTTCCCCTGGCTTTTTTTCAGAATTGCAGATAAAATTAAATCAACATAATTAAAAGTATAAGATGAAGGGATATGTAATCAGCGGTATCCAGCAGATGGGGATAGGCGTTATGAATGTTGAAGAAGCCTGGAAATGGTATATCAACCAGTTTGGAATGGATTGCCGGGTTTTTGAAGATGAAGCAGAGGCAAAACTAATGCTGCCATATACAGGGGGAAAACCAAGGAGCAGACACGCCGTTCTTGCTATGAATCTGCAAAGTGGAGGTGGATTCGAAATCTGGCAGTATAAAGGCAGAGAACCGGTAAAGATTAAAGAAGAGATCAGGATCGGGGACCTCGGTATTATTGCCTGCAAAATGAAGGTAAAAAACATTCAGGAAACTTTGACCTTGTATCAGAAAGACGGTATCTCTGTTCCGGCAGAGACATCGGAAGATCCATCAGGTAAAATGACTTTTTTCATGAAAGACCCTTACGGAAATATTTTTCAGCTTGTAGAAGCAACCGACTGGTTCAGAAATGAGAAGAAAGCTACAGGTGGTTCATACGGGGCTATAATAGGTGTTTCCGATATTGAAAAATCTACGGTTGTCTATTCCGATATCCTTGGTTATGATAAAGTTATCTATGACTCTGTTGGCATCTTTCCGGACCTGGCAAATCTGCCGGGTGGAAATAATGAATGCCGGAGGGTACTTCTTAAAAGATCAAAATCATTTGCGGGACCTTTCAGCAAAGTTCTAGGAGAAAGTGTAATTGAACTCATAAGTGCCACTGGAAAATCTGGTAAAAAGATATATGAAAACCGGTTCTGGGGCGATCCGGGGTTTATCCACCTTTGTTATGATATGCGGGGAATGGACGAATTGAAAAAGTTCTGTGAAAGCAAAGGTTTCCCTTTTACAGTTGACAGCAAAATGAGCCATGAAGGTAATAGTTTTGATATGGGTGAAGCAGCCGGTCACTTCTCTTATATAGAAGACCCGGATGGAACACTTATCGAGTTTGTTGAAACACACAAAATACCTATTCTGAAAAAATTAGGCTGGTATCTTGATCTCAGGAAAAGAGACGCTAATAAATCACTTCCCGACTGGATGTTGAAGACACTGAAATACTCGAGGGTAAAATAATAAAAAAAGGTGCTGGGTTCTAGGTACTGGGTGCTGGGCTTTTGGCAGTTTCTTCAACTTTCCGTAACACTCTCATAACATTACCACCCCATATCTTTGTAATTTCTGATTTCGAATATCCACGCCGCAGCATCTCGATTGTAATATTCTTCATCTCCGCAACTGTTTTGCAACCATCTACTCCACCCCCTCCGTCAAAGTCAGTTCCTATGCCAACATAGTCAATACCGATTACCTGGACAACATGGTCAATATGATCAACGACATCTTTCACTGTTGCAAGCTTTTCATATCTTTTTTGAACCGCTCTGTATTCAGTACGCATCTGCTTCTTTGTTTCTTCAGGAAGGGCATTATAATCGCCATATTTATCCTGAAGTTCCTTCAGCTTTGCTTCCATTTCCTGATTTGGTTCTGGGGTTTTGAGGTAATTGCTTAGAATACAGATCTGTATCACACCTCCATTTTCCTTAAGTGCAAGCAGCATATCATCGGTGAGGTTCCTGGGACTTCCGCACAATGCCCTGCATGATGAATGAGATGCAATAACAGGAGCGTTTGTGATTTTAAGAACATCGTAGAAGGACTTGTCGGATATATGCGATATATCTACCATCATACCGAGACGATTCATCTCTATAACAACCTGTGCTCCAAAAGGTGAAAGACCATTACTTTCCGGACCCTTAGGATCATTTGATGAATCACAGATATCATTGTTTTTTGTATGAGCAAGAGTTATATACCTGGCTCCCAGGTCATAATATTGCTTGACCCTTAAAATATCCATGCCAATGGGATAACCGTTTTCAACCCCGATGAATGCAGCTAATTTTCCTGCTTTCTTTATCCTGTAAGCATCATCTGCAGTATATGCGATTTCTGCCATTGCAGAATTTTTCTCAACATTTTTATGTATTGCATCGAAAATGTTGAGGGCCTTTTGGTGAACCTTGTTGTAGGATGAGTCGTTTCTTGGGCCCTGTCCGATGAATACTGCAAAGAATTCGGCGTTAAGGCCTCCTTCAATCATTCGCGGAAAGTCGACGCAACCATCATCATGCCAGACTCCCAGGTCAAAACCTACGGCTGAAAACTCCA
>JBAWXY010000087.1:0-10310 GCA_037143835.1 Bacteroidota bacterium | reverse complement strand
ATAAGAGTCATGTCCCGGCAGTTGTTCAGGCAGGCCAGCAGGCAGTCGAAGTTTCACATGCAGGAATCAAAGATTTTGTTTCAGCCTATAACCTTTCACTCTTCAATCCGATATTGCTTGCAGGTCTTTTCATAGGAGCAATGATGTGCTTTGTATTTGTTGCAATGGCTATGAAAGCTGTCGGAAGAAATGCAGGGAGAATGGTTGATGAAGTAAGACGACAGTTCCGTGAAATTCCGGGGATTATGGAAGGGACAGGAAGACCCGAGTATGCAAAATGTGTAGCTATCGCTACTAAAGGCGCACAGAAAGAAATGGTAGTTCCAGCGCTTATGGCAATAGTGGTACCTGTTGTTACCGGGATCATTTTTGGTGTTCCCGGAGTTGTTGGATTGTTAATGGGTGGAATGACTACAGGCTTTACACTTGCCAGCATGCTCAATAATTCAGGAGGTGCATGGGATAATGCTAAAAAATACATTGAAAGAGGAAATTATGGCGGAAAGAAAAGTGAATGCCATAAAGCAAGTATTGTTGGAGATACTGTAGGTGATCCGTTTAAAGATACCTGTGGCCCTTCAATGAATATTCTGATTAAACTTATGTCGATGGTAGCTGTTGTTATGGCAGGTGTCACCGTTGCCTGGAGTCTTTTTTAGTCAATTAAAAAATCGTATGATATTATAGGGACATGCCAAGGTATGTCCCTTTTTTTTTGTCACCTCACCCCGGCTGCCAAACACAATAATTGTGACATGCCATAGCATGACTTCTACTTTACCAAACATAAAACATAGTTGTCTCATTCAGTCGTCGAATAAATGTTTGTTGACATTTCTGCACAACCCTTAGGCCTGAGTATTAATCTGGTGGACTGATCGTAAGTAAAATATTTCCAGGCCCAGTTTATGAAGATCATCAGCTTATTTTTTACACCTATTATACCCATAAGGTGAATAAACATCCAAACAAACCATGCAAAAACACCATGGAAACTGAAAGAAGGAAGTTCAGCTACTGCAAGATGTCTGCCGACAGTCGCCATAGTACCTAAGTCTCTGTATTTAAATTCCTTAATAGACTTACCAGTCTTCATCCCGGTAAAGTTTTCAGCTAATAGCCGTGCTTGCTGGATGGCAACCTGAGCAACCTGCGGATGTCCATCAGGATATTTTTCCTCACTCATTATAGAGATATCCCCGAGTGCAAAAACATTTGTATATCCAACTACTCTGCTGGTCCTGTCGACCCTGATCCGTCCGCCCCTGGATAAACAATCAGTTCTTAACCCATCGATCTTGTTCCCGGTAATACCTGCAGTCCAGATAATCATACCGGTACTTATGCTTTTTCCTGAATCAATAAAGACGGTTTTCTCATCACAACCTGTGGCTTTAGTATTTGTAAGTACTTTTACTCCCATTTTTTCAAGAAATATTCTGGCTTTATCTGAAGATTTTTGAGTCATCGAGCTCAGTACCCTGTTTACTGCCTCAATAAGGAATATTTTAGCCCTTATCTCTTTAAACTCAGGATAATCTTTCGGCAGGACATATTTATTCATTTCTGCCAGTGCTCCCGCTATTTCAACCCCTGATGGACCGCCTCCTATAATTACAATTGTCAGAAGCATCTCTTGTTCATCTATATCCTTGGCAATTAGTGCGTTTTCAAAGTTCATCAAAAGAGAATTTCTCAAATCAAGTACTTCAGCAATTGTCTTCATGCCTCTTGAATAATGCTGCATCTGTTCAGAACCAAAATATGAATTTGTAGCTCCATGAGCCAGTACCAGATAGTCATATTCGACTATACCGGCAGATGTAATTAATAGATTATTTGCCGTATCCACCGATTTTACCTCTACCTTCCGGATATGGAAATCTTTATAATGCTGGAATATCTTGCGGAGAGGGAAAAGAATTGAACTCTCTTCAAGCCCGGCAGATGCTACCTGGTAAAACAAAGGAGGAAACTGGTGATAATTATGCTTATCGAGAATAACCACCTGATAACCTTTGTTTTTAAGTTTTTTAGCCAGAGTCAATCCGGCAAACCCACATCCTGCTATAATAATTCTGTTTTTATCGGACTTTGGAATATTGATCATGCTGATTTATTTGAATGATTATGAATGAAAAATATTAATTACAAAGATCACCTTTATAATTATTCTAACCAACCAAAGCTATTATTGTTTAATTATATCCTATAAGTCCATTGTTAAGAAATGAATTTATAATTAATAATTTACAAAAAAGCTAAATGCGAAATAATCCTGTTTCAACCAATCAATTTATTTGATTATGTTTGCAGAACAGGTATAAATAATATCACATAATGCCCATAACGCCCTCTACCTCTCCGGGTACCGGTAAAAACAAGACAAAAGTCAGTAAGGTTCCCCGGCACTACATGCTTCTTTTACTTCTGACCTTATTCGTTGTCTCAATCCTAACTATAATTAACCATTATGATATCTTCAGTATAAGCAAAACTGTTTTAATGGTCTGCAGGTGGATTGGCATTATGGTTATCGTTGGTTATGCAATATATAAGAGATCTCTCACAACATGGATCCTGATTAGCATGATACTGGGTGCTGAGTTCGGTTATGACTTACCGCAGATAGCTATTAAAATGCAGGTGGTAAGTATGATATTCCTGCGCCTGATAAAGACTATTATTGCTCCTCTCATTTTTGCAACCCTGGTAGTTGGGATAGCAGGACATTCAAACCTGAAACAGGTTGGACGTATGGGTTGGAAATCGTTAGTATATTTCGAAATTGTTTCTACTATTGCCCTGTTCATAGGGTTACTGGCTATTAATATAAGTAAAGCCGGGGTTGGAGTAAAAGTTCCTGATATTGTAAATCAAGCGAATATTCCTACTGTACCTGTAGCAACCGGGAGTGATTTGATCCTCCATATTTTTCCTGAAAATATTGCAAAGTCTATTTACGAAGGCCAGGTTTTACAGATCGTCGTATTCAGCATTATTTTCGGGATTGCAGTTGCCATGATTAAAGACAAGTATAAAATACCAATGCTCAGGTTTACCGAATCACTGGCAGAGACAATGTTTAAATTTACCCAGTTGATTATGTATTTTGCACCTTTTGCTGTGTTTGCAGCCATTGCATACAGCATAGGGCACATGGGCCTCGATATACTATTCAATCTTTTTAAACTTCTTGCCACCCTTTACGTTTCATTAGTCGTTTTCTTGTTAGTTGTATTACTCCCGGTTGCACTGTTATTCAAAATTCCTTTGCGAAGGTTTATAAAGGCGGTCTCCGAACCTGTTGTGATAGCCTTCGCCACAACCAGTTCCGAATCGGCCCTGCCAATTGCCATGGAGCGTATGGAGGAGTTCGGCGTTCCGCGTAAAATAGTTGCTTTTGTAATGCCTACAGGTTATAGCTTTAACCTGGATGGCACAACTCTATACCTTTCGCTCGCTACTATTTTTGTTGCACAGATAAGCGGAATTCATCTGCCCTTTGAAAAACAACTCCTTATCGTATTTACACTGATGCTGACAAGTAAGGGAGTTGCAGGTGTACCAAGGGCGTCACTTGTAATCTTGCTGGGAACAGCGGCAAGTTTCGGGCTTCCGGCATGGCCAATTTATATTATACTTGGCATTGATGAATTAATGGATATGGCCCGAACCTCTGTGAATGTACTTGGCAATTGCCTTGCTACTGCAGTAATCGCCCGCTGGGAAGGGGAATTTAATCCGGCACCGGACCCGATTTGCAGGGATTAATGAGAATATCTTGAGTGATAAAATTTTATCATGGTTATAATAATAAAATATCGGATTATTCCATTTTTCTAACGCTTAAATTTGGCTATAAACATCATCTCTTATCGCTTGAAAATATTTGCCATCAGGTGTTTGACTTTTTCTGATCAGATTTAACAAACTGTTTCCCAAACTTTTTCTTAATTGAATTATATACAAATGGAATAGCAGTGATCACAATCAGGAAAATGACAATATAACCCAGGTAATCTTTTGTTTCCGGGATATATTTTCCCATGAAATAACCGGTTAAAACCAATGTACTTACCCAAAAAAATGCCCCTACCAAACTGTATATAAAGAATTTATAGTAATCTAACTTTACAATGCCAGCCACAATTGGGGCAAATGTTCGTACAATCGGCAGAAACCTGCTTAATATTATTGTCTTTTTCCCGTGTTTAATGTAAAATTCATGTGCTGCAATAAGATGTTCTTGGCGGAATAAAAAACCTGATTTACGTTTGAATAACAATGGCCCCACCTTTTTTCCAAATGCATAACCAACCATGTTCCCGGTAACCGCGGCAATAATAATTAAGACAACAACCAGTGAAATATGTAACTGAAGGATCCCCGTTGAACATAATAAACCTGCTGTAAACAGGAGCGAATCACCCGGCAGGAAAAAACCAACGAACAATCCTGTTTCAGCAAACACAACAAAAAGTAATAGGTAGATACCTCCATAGTGTATAATGCTTTCGGGATTTACCAGTTGCTTCAAGAAATCAAATATCCCGTCCATGCGAATTGCTTTTAAGGAGAATCAGTCTTTAAATATAGCTAATTCCAAAAGTACACCTGCTAATTTTTCTTAACTTCAATCCCGAATTTAAAGCCAGCTTTAACTCTTTCTATTAATTCAGGTACGATATCGGTGTATTCACCTACAATTCCAAAATCTGCATTATGGAAAATATGTGCTTTTGGATTGTGGTCTATGGCAATAATTTTTTCAGATTCTTTCATGCCGGCTAAGTGTTGAATTGCTCCTGAGACCCCAACGGCGATATATATTTTTGGACGAATGGTTTTGCCGGTTTGTCCGATTTGTCTTGCATACTCGGCAACACCTTCGTCAACTACAGGACGGCTACAGGCCCACTCAGCATTTACACCTTGTTTTATTAATTCTTCCGCAAGTGTTTTTATCAGACCTAAATTATCGTTTGTGGTACCTCTGCCACCTGAAATTATTATATCAGCGTCGAAAAGATTTTGTAATCCGCCTTCCCCTCTTACTGTTTTGAGAATTTCAACAACAAAATCTTTATCATATAAAACAGGGTTGAAATCTGAAACAATACCTTGTTTTCCCTCAACACGTTTAGGAACTTCAAACGTACCAGCCCTGGCTGTTGAAATTTGCGGACAAACAAATCCAAGAATAGTGGCAAGTTTACTTTCACCATAGGTAGGCCGTCGTGATTCAAGAATGGGTTTATAAATCACTTTTTCTTTTTTATCCACGTACTCTCCGATTTCAAGTCCGGTACAGTCTGCTGTGACTCCGCTATCAGTTTTCATTCCTATTCTGGGAGCTAATTCTCTTCCGGAGGTGGTTGCAGCAAAAAGAGCAATTTCTGGTTTTCTTTCCTTAATGACCTGAGCAAAAATAGATGAAAATGGTAGAACAAGATATTCCTCAAGCTTATCATTTTCAACGAGAATAACCTCATCTGAACCATGTTCAATCAGAGTTTGAGCCAAAGGTTGAACATTTTTTCCTATAATTAATGTAAGTACTTTGGTATCGTGACCTAACTGGGTTGCCAGGTTTCGGGCCGGAGTTAAAAGTTCGAGTGAAGGTCTGGAGATTTTACCGTTAGTTACCTCAGCCCAGGTAATAATTCCTCTTGCTCCATTTCTGAAGTCTTTTTCGGGAAAATCCGGATGTTCGATTTCTTTTTTAGCTACTTTCTCCTTCTTTTCCAAAACATTTCCGCCTTTTTTTAAGTTAGCGATTAAACTATCAACTAATGAAGCTTCATTATGACCTTCTGACATTGTTATAGGCGGACGTTCGCTTACGATATTAATTACTTTTACTACAATGGTCGGGGAACCGTTGATCCCTATTTTTTCGATTCCTAAACCAATATCGTCAATTCCAAAAGTCGTAATTTTCAAGGTGCGGGCTTTGATGGCTCCGCTTAATGAAGGTTTACGGGGAGGAATTCCGGTTGGAGTCAATGATATAACGCAGGGGATAGGTAATTTCAACATTTGATATCCACCTTCTATAATCCTTTTAGCAATTACATTGCCAGTGCCGTCAGCTTTTACACTCTCTACAAAAGTGGCTTGTGGAATTCCGATATTTTCAGCTACTTGCGATGGAACGTGCGCGGTATCACCATCGCTAGTTTGTCGTCCGGCTAAAATAATAAAAGGTTCTTTAGAATCTTTGGTAAAGCCTAAGTGCTTAAGCATGGTTGAAATAGCCAGGCCGGTAGCATAAGTATCGCTTCCGCCAAGTTTACGGTCGGATAGCAGGTAAGCTTCGTCATAGCCCATTGAAATAGCCGTTCTGAGAGATGTCTCAAATGATTTCGGTCCCATCGAACATACGATTAATCTTGCCTCGGGATGTAGTTTCCTGAGTTGCAACCCGGCTTCCAGACCAAACTGACAATCAATATTAATTATTGATTTTGCTTTTGTCCTGTCCATTAACCCATCCTCCCCCATTCTCATTTCGCTGGGGAGTGGAACTTGTTTTATTAAACTTATTATCGTTAAAGCCATTATTTCAGTATCTTTTTGTTGTTACATATTTTGAAAATCCGGACCATTACCACCATTTGGTACTACCCAGGTAATTGCTTCTCCGGGAGATTTTATGTCGCAAGTTTTGCAATGCATACAATTTTCAGCATGAATTCTAAGCTCTTTCTGACCGGCTTTGTTGGTATGAAGCTCATATACCTCAGACGAACAATAAAATTGCTCAGGTGCCCCATATTGTTCAATGTTAATGGCATTAAATTTCTCCTTGTCGTTAATCTGAAGATGCACAACTTGTTGCTCATCATGGTATACTCCTGAATGGTAAACATCGGTTGCTTTATCGAATGTCAACACTTTGTCGAACTCCAATTTACCCTTAAACCGCTCTTTAAATGGTTTCTTTATAAGTTCGCTCAATTTAAGTGTTGTCTGATAGTCGGCATGAGATCTCAGTCTGCCAAAGAAACCAGCTCCACCGGTTATTAATTGAGTACCAAAATGTAATCCTCCAACGATTAGCCCTTTTGCAAATCCTTGTCTGAAATTACGAACTGCATACATTTCTTTGTGAATAGCACTGTTATTTACCAGGGTCTCATATTGTTGAAGGCTGTTTTCCGAGGTGTCGTTGTTTGACAATGCATTAGCTGTGGTTTGCGCGGCTAACATTCCGGATTTGATAGCTAAATGTATGCCTTTTAAGGCAGGCATAGCAACTAATCCTGCGCTATCACCAACGATTAAAGCATTGTCGACATACAATTTGGGGATAGCATAAAGGCCTCCTTCGGGAAGGGTCTTGGCACCATATTCCACCAATTTACCACCTTTTAAAATTTTAGAAACAAAGGCACTGGTTTTCCATATCTGGAATGCATCATGAACATCGAAAGATGGGTCTTTATAATCAAGTCCTACAACAAGGCCAACGGCTACTTTATTATCATTTAAACCGTATATGAAACCTCCTCCAAACTCATCATTGTCGAGCGGAAAGCCCATAGTATGGTAAATCTGACCAGCCTCTATGTTACCTTCCGGAACTGTCCATAATTCCTTGCAACCTAAAGAGTAAACCTGCTCGTTTCTGTCTTTGTTTAAGTTAAACTTTTTTATAAGCATTTTTGTCAGACTGCCTCGTGTTCCTTCCGCAAAAATGGTAAGCTTAGCTTCAATCCGCGTACCGGTTTGAAAGTTTTCCAACTGATGTCCGTGATGATCCAGACCTGTATCTTTGGTCTTGGCACCTATTACTTTCCCGTCTTTGTACAAAATCTCATCTACTGCAAAACCGGTATATATCTCTACACCTTTTTCCTCTGCTTTTACAGCTAAATACCTGCATATTTGACCCAATGAGGCGGTGTAATTGCCATTATTACTCATGTACGGCAGGTGAAATGGCAGGGCTATGGCCCTTTTTTCCGTGAGCAATATCGTTCTGTCTTTAGTTACCTTAGCATTGAATGTAATCTCTGAGAAAACCACATCGGGCAATAATTCTTTAAAAACAGATGGTTTAATCACAGCACCTGATAATATATGACTACCTATGGAACGACCTTTTTCTATAAGTAATATTCTTGCGCTTAGGCCTCTTTTTTTTAAGATATCAGCCAGATGAATTGAAGTGGCTAAACCGGATGGACCGCCTCCGATTATTAACACATCCGTTGATACGGTATCAATATAACTCATTCTATGACCTCCATGTTTAATATTTTTATTCTACAATTGTTGATTGCACGTTATTGGTAATAAAATATTTCATTCTAATCTTTGAGGATTGAGGGCACAAATTTATTATTATTTAATCAGATTCATGCACGCCACTGTTTCATATTTAAGAATGACTACGTTTTTACTTGGACCATTCAACTCCAGAAGCATTTGCATTCTTAATTGAGGCAGATGAGAAACGAGTTTTTTATAGTGGTGATTTCAGAGCATCAGGAAGAAAGGGAAAAGTTTACAGAAACCTGATTGAAAACCCTCCGAGAAGATATTGGAGTGACCTTAAAAGAAAACTTAACTCAGAAGGGTTTTATCAATTGTACGAAATTATCGTACAACTGATAATGATTTACCAGAAACAAAGAAAAAAAAGAATTAAAAAAGGTGGAAAAAAAATAGCCAGCACAAAGCTTGCTGCAAGCTTTTAGCTTACTACCGGAAGAAATTTAAGAAGATTTAATTTCTCACAAATTACAACGTTCAGGACTGAAAATATTGAACTGCTGGATGAACATGGAATTGAATATGATGAAAAATATTTCCTTTGAAATTATTCAACCACATTGTGGTTGTAAAAAATCATTCAATCCCTTCGGGATTATTAACATAAAAATCAATGCGTTGTAAAATGGAGATTGGCCTGCTGGTTTATGAGTTGTATGGTTTGACAGAGGAAGAGATAATGATTGTGGAAGCATAGAACATAGGGCTCAGAGTGCAGGGTGAAGGACTCACCACTTGCGGTGCTATTGGAATACCAACCCCAACAGGGGTTTAATATGATTACAAACCGGTGCAACCGGTTTAATGTGAATAACCGCCGGTGTAACCGGTGGATGTGCAACCGGTAGAGATGCAGCTAGAATGCACTCCCAAAGATTGACGGAGTGCCAACGCTAGCTTGCTGGTGCTTACAACTTTGATATCCACAGTGTCTTCCGGTGATTATTCCGGACTATACTGTACAACTCATTCTGGAGTAAATCCTGATTTGAATATATCGCAAGAAAAATTAATTTTGCCTATACGATGATTCTTGTGGAGATAAAAAAGGGAGGCTTTCCAGCAGGTCACATTTGAGTACTAATGTTTCAGATTTATGAACGAAAGACTCTTTGCAATAGGAGATATACACGGCTGTTTTGTTTCTTTTAGGGAATTAGTTGAATACAAAATTGAGATCAATAATAGTGATAAACTCGTTTTGCTTGGAGACTATATTGACAGAGGAAAGCAAAGCAAGGAAGTTATTGATTATATAATTGAACTTCAGCAAAAAGGGTTTGATATAATTCCTCTGATTGGCAACCATGAGTCAATGTTGCTTGATGCAATAAGTAAGGAAGAACACTTTTCATTGTGGATTCAGAATGGCGGTTCCAAAACAATGGAGAGTTTTAAAATCAATTCAGTAAAAGACCTCCCCAAATTTTATATAGATTTTTTCAAAGCATTACCATTTTATTATTCATATAAGAACTTTCTTTTTGTACATGCCGGATTTAATGATGAAATAATTAATCCATTCGAAGATAAATATCACATGATCTGGACTTGCAGAGAAAAATATTCCAATCCAATTTTAAGAGATAAAACTATTATTCACGGACACTCACCTATCTCAGAATCTTCTTGCAGAGGAAGAATTCAGAATAATTATCAGGTAATAAATATTGATACCGGATGTGTATATTCTGATTATGTTGGCTATGGACGTTTATCAGCTATAGAGTTAAATTCAATGAAACTTTTTTCAGTATAGATTTTTATCTATATTTGAATGGCTGATTTGCGATTCGCGAATCGCGAATTGTAAAAGAAATTCTATGAAGAAACATAATGGGATGCGCCCCCAGGACATAGTTGTACTATTGAAAATAATAGCACTAAAACAATGACCATCCCGGCGCTGTCAGGCACATTTGCAGCTCGCGCCGTCCAACCTTTAACCTAAAGCTGTAAAAAAGCCTTCCAACCTGTCCCGCCTGGATTAAAAGAAAATGTACTTCAAAACAAAACAGCCAAATAGC
>JBAWXY010000086.1:0-10537 GCA_037143835.1 Bacteroidota bacterium | reverse complement strand
CATAACTTCGTTGTCCATGCCCTGTCTGGCACATATTGAAATCGAGCCAGTTGCTCTCCTGAAACCATTCTGACGAACTACGCTCACCCCCTGGATGAAAAGTCATCAGGTGATTTTTATCAACAGATTTTATGCCTTCCCCGATAGCATCCCAGATGACTTTATTATCACCTCCGCCATCCCGGTCACCGCCAATAATCCAGATAATATTCTGAAAATCTTTATACCTGTTTCCGATCCATTGGCCATATTTATATGCATTTTCTTTATTGAATATAACAGGACCGACACCCCATCTCTTATCCACTTTATCTCCCCATGTTGGCAGTAATCCGATAAAGATTCCTTTTTCCTTTGCTTTTTTTATGACCCAGTCGACATGCGCAAAATATGCTTCATTTGGCTTGAGCGGATCATTGTCAATCAATGGCCTGTTGCCTTCAGCGTTAGGGGTATTCAATCCATCGAGTTCTGCAAGTGCAACTGCCTGGATTACTGTAAATCCTTTTGCCCGACGGTTTTCAAGATACTTTTCAGTTTCATCTTTATTCAGACGGTGAAACAGTTCCCATCCGGTATCGCCCAGGTAATAAAAAGGAGTCCCATCTTCAAAAACCAGAAATCGTTTGTTTTCAGAGACTTTCAGTTTTCCATGTGAGAAATCTACAGAAGGTCCCTGCCATGGATTTTCCTGTGCCTGTAACACATTCGCTGTAGAGAAGAGCAAAATTGCTGCTATTAATAACTGTTTCATAAACAACTTTTTATCATTTAATTTATATCACTGAATGGCTGATGAGGGCTGATATACCGTGGAAATTCTGAAGTTTCCGGATCATGCGGATTATTTCGCGATTCCCGATTGAAAAATAGCGTAGGTAGCGGTACATAGGTCTTTGAAATATTGTAAAGATAGAAATATTCGATATCAGAATAAAGGTAATGGAAGGATTACATTAAGCAGATAAATATGAAAGAGGGTTAAAATATTAATAAAATTATTTATAAATTACGAACAAGGAATTTATTACTTTGGTCTTATGAACCGAGCATGTTTATAAACAAACACTATTGAGTAATATAATCTTAAACATGCGAGTTACATCATACCATTAAAATCATTTATTTTATGATGAAAACATTAACTCTTTTTCTGGTTGCGATTTTTACAATCGCCATTTATGGATGCCGGTGGCATAATCCATCAGCTCCGCGGGTACATGATACTGTTCTGATAAGTGATACGATCCAGTATCATTCTGTCCGTATCAATAAGGAAAATGGTGCTATACTTCCCTGGTATTCGTCTGACCTGGGAACTTCCTACGATACAGTGCTGATGCTGGTATGGAATTTCTGGGACGACATAGAGACCGATTCAAACGGTTTGAAATACTACATGAATCACCAGGTATGGAAACCTGAACATGATATGCGCGGATTGGGCGGCGATCAGATCAACATGGCCCTGTCATCGTGGACATTGCTGTATGCCTATACCGGAAATCCGGCCATTATTGAAAACATGAAATACCTTGCCGATACCTATCTTGAACGCTCTTTATCCGATTCAACCGATAGCTGGCCATTTCTCCCTTACCCTTATAATACGGATATCCATTCAGGCAAATATGACGGTGATATGCGAAATGGGAAAGGCTTTCTGCAACCTGACAAGGCAGGTAATTTCGGGTATGAACTTGTGAACCTTTACAAAATAACCGGCGAGAAAAAGTATCTGGATGCAGCTGTTCACATTGCAAATACCCTCAAGACCCATGTTATTCCCGGAAACAACGAAAAATCCCCACTGCCTTTCAGGATAAATGCAAAAACCGGAAAGGCAGGTTCCTTTTTTGATAACAACGGTACCGGCAAGCTGGTTGAAGCTGCACTGTATACCTCAAACTGGACAGGAACCATGATGTTGTTCAATGAACTGATAAACTTTAATAATACAGAAAAAGAGAGTTACCGGCAGGCCTTCAACACTATTCTGGAATGGATGAAAGCCTATCCGCTTAAAACCAATAAATGGGGACCTTTTTTTGAGGATGTACCTGGATGGAGCGATACCCAGACAAATGCCATTACATTTGCTATGTTCATATTGCAAAATCCAGGTCTTTTTCCCGAATGGAAAAAAGAAGTCAAAGGGATTATAGAATGGACCTACAGAGAACTGGGTAATCGCGAATATGAAAAATATAAAGTAGTGGTAATGAATGAGCAGACTGTGTATAGAGTTCCGGGAAATAGTCATTCCTCCCGGCAGGCATCAGTCGAACTGATGTATGCCGGATTGTCAGGCGATACTACCTATACATCCAATGCCATCCGCACACTGAACTGGGCTACCTATACTGTGGCTGATGATGGGAGGAACTGTTACATCCGTGACGACATCTGGCTTACTGATGGTTATGGCGACTATGTGCGTCATTATCTGAGAGCTATGGCAGCGATGCCTGAACTGGCTCCTTCTGATAAAAACAGGTTTCTTGGAACAACTTCCCTGGTTACTTTCATAAGTTATAAGCCCAATGTAATAAACTATACTACTTATAGTTCAGCATCCGATATCCTCAGGTTAACTAAAAAACCTGAAAGAATTAAGTGTGATGGGAGAGAGGTAAAAGAATTAGCTGGCGGAAATATAGAAGGTTATAGATGGAAACAACTTCCTTCCGGAGGTGAATTGCAGATTACACACACCGGAAGAAATATAGAAATCAGTTTTAAATAACAGGCTTTACTTTTAGTTATTTCCTGTTAGTTTCCAAAACGTTTCAGTGCTTCGGTGAGCATGGCTTCAGTGGCTGTTGCACCTGAACGGGTTGCACCCGCTGCCTTCATTTTCAGCAGATCGTCGAGTGTGCGTACACCACCGGCACATTTCACCTGCACTTTCGGTCCGGAATGCTTCCTCATCAATTCTATATCGGCAACAGTAGCTCCTTTGTAATTAAAATCGCCATTGGGCTGTTTTACATATCCATACCCTGTGGATGTTTTTACGAAATCGGCTCCAACCCGTGCGGAAATCCGATTACACACCCTACCTGAACCGTAGTTCCCTTGAGTTGTTCAACAGCCAGTTTTACCGCATAGGGTTTAACACATACCGAAGCAACATCGTATTTCCGTGCCACTTCGCACTGTTTTTTCAGGTCTTCATCCGTGTGTGTCGGTTGAAGGATCGAATGATCGATCATTTTTGCCAGGTCTCTTACTATAGTCATTTTTAAATGTTTTATGAGTGAATATTTTGTGACATAATTCTTTAAAGTCTATTGCAACTTCCTGTAAATTAATTCCATTATGCAAATAGTTTATGACAATATTATAAAATAAACATTTATGTATATGTAATAGCTTTATATTTTTATATATATATTAGATTTATATTTTATTATTAAAACCAACTTGCTTAGTATATGTTGGAATGAGTATGATTTCCAGATCATGACCTCCCGGATCTTCAAACCATCAATAGCCCTTATAACTGTTCACCATTTAAAACCACCCTACTCTATGAAAAACAGTGAAAAGTTCCTGAAAAAACATGAGATGAGGGCCGAGGATATAAATATTCAGAAGATTGTTGACGCTTTTACATCGGAAATGTTAAAAGGTCTGGAAGGGAAGGAAAGTTCTCTCCGTATGATACCCACTTACATTGAAGCTGATAATCAATTTCTTATCGAAGTGCCTGTTGTCGCCATTGATGCAGGGGGAACTAATGAATCCATGCATAATGGATAAGGTTGATGAAGAAAACCGTATAATAATCATTGAAAGCCTGATTGCGCGTGCTGCAAAGCTGGTGGCTGCGAACCTGGCTGCTGTGGTGTTTAAAACTGATTTCAGCTGCCTGACCGGAAATCAAAGTTCCGGAACCGGTTCCGGAACTTTTTCACCCTGACCGGCATAAGCAGCATATTTCGCTTCAGGGCGGATTTCCCATTGATATTTCATAGGATCATTGTCTGGATCATGAGCCGTAACCTTCGCATTTTGTATACTACCTGGTTCGACCATGACGGCCTGGTAGCGTACAAAATTTCCGATATTCAGGGAATCTACCCATGGTGTTTTTCTGACTTCCCAGTATCCATCAGGTCCCCATTCAGAAATCAAGAAGGGTTTTGTCCATCCATACTTTTTCAAAGCAGCGGGTAATGTATAAATATCACCATAGGAGTTAATACCAAGCAGGTCAAGATCAGGACAACGTTTTACAATGTCAGCTACTTTTTCCATCATGCTGGTACCAATGACTGTCATTACCGGATGATCCGGATCAATTGCATGAATCGCTTTTGCAGCCTGATTGATACATATAAAAAAAATAGCCGGCCCAGGCAGGATCGGCTATTTTAAAAATCAGGGAAAGATTAGTTCCAATTGTTCTTAACCTGTGCATTCAGCAAAGGATTTGCATCCCTTTCTGCCTGAGGTATAGGAAGAAGTATATGGTAATCTTTAACAGGCTGAACTGATTCAACAATCTGTTTCTCAGCATTAATAGTTTGTACCAGAATTCCCCAACGGACTAAATCGAAGAATCTGGACTGTTCTCCTGCCAGTTCCAACCGACGTTCGCGCCTGAGAATTGTCCGAGCCTCATCCTGAGTTCCCAGAGTTGTATAAGCAAAAGCTCCTGAACGTGTACGGACCTGATTAATAAGGGGAAGTGCCTTGGATACTTCGGTTGTTTCAATATATGATTCTGCAAGCATTAAGAGAACATCTGCATAGCGGATTACCTGGCTGTTAATATAGCTGTCCGGTTGCCCATAGTTATGCCTCAATTCATACAATTCATATTTACGCCATGAAAAAATAGGACCCGCCACCCCAACAGCAGTAGCATATGATTCAATGCCTGTTGGGCATTCATCACAATACTGGGTATCACCTCCCTTAGTTCCAAGATTGTCATAAAATGTCAACCTGGCACGGGGATCGGTATAAGAACTACCAGACTCATCCGTGTAGGTAAATGCATCAACAAGTGTAGGAGCAAGCAGAACGTTCCACCAATCATTAAAACCGTATTCCGTAGCACGGCCGTTATGGGTCGTTTTACCTCCCCATGATTCTTGTCCTCCAAACATATTATATGCATTTCCAACGCCCCAACCTTGCCATTCCCCATGCATCACTGCAAAAATGGTCTCCTTGGTTTTTAAATCATGAATAAACATATCATCCAAAGAAGTTGCCAGAGCATAATCATAAGGAGCACTCAGTAATTTTGTGAACTCGGTTATTGCCTGGGTATATTTACCCTGGTAAAGATAAACTTTGCCAAGCAGGGCAACAGCTGCTCCTTTTGTAACCCTACCGTAATCAGAAGATGCGTAATCCTGAGCCAGTGGTAATTTGGTAACTGCATCTGCCAGATTTGTCTCAATATCAGTCCATATCTCAGCTTTGGGAGTTCGTTCCATTTGCAAAACATAGTGATCTTCAAGCGTTTTCCTCAATGGCACGTCACTGAAGCATGTTACAAGCCAGAAATATCCTAATGATTTCAGAAACTTGGCTTCACCTTCTATACGTGTTTTTAAAGCTCCATCGGCATCAGTGGTCGTTTCCCATTTATCACACATATTTATTACAAAATTGGTCCTGAAAATCATCTTATAACAGGAATTGAAAAAGTAATTTAATTCCTGGGTATTGGGATTGTGAGTATATGCCGCTATTTCAAGTAATGATCCCTGCAAAGGGAAGTTATGGAAAGCATCATAGCCTAAAAGGTCGAAAATAAAATAGAATTCACGTTCGAACATACCCTGATAAAGCAGGGGAGTGTACATGGCAGTAGATGCTTCTTTAGCAGTGGTGGCATTAGTAAAGAACGAATTGCCATCATAAGTATTTTCATTTTTGACATCTAATATACTTTCACTGCAAGCACTTAATAATAATGCTATTATAAATGAATAAAATATTTTCCTTTTCATAAGATATAGTTTTAGAAAGTTAGTTGTACTCCAAATCTGACAATACGTGGATTTGGACGTTGATATAAGTCAATTCCGCGCTGGAATATGTAATTGTTGTTATCAGTAGGTGAATCGGAAGATATTTCAGGATCGTAACCGGAATATTTGGTCAATGTTAATGCATTCTGGATAGCCGCATAAATTCTGAATTTTTCGAAGGTGTTATTAAAAAGAGTCTGTGGTAATGTATATCCGAGAGAAATATTTTTAATCCTCAGGTAATTACCTTTTTCAATATACCAGGTGGAAAAGTTCAGATTGGCTCCCGAGTTTTGTCCTGCTCTCGGGATATCTGTAATATCGCCATCCTCTTTCCATCTTGTTAATACTGTAGCTTCCTGGTTAAATGGTTTTGACATACCTTCCCACCAGTAACGGTTACCATTAACTGCATCAACTCCTGCTATTCCATGAAGCAAAAGCTGGAAATCGAAGTTTCTAAAGTATGCATTGAAAACAGCTCCATATTGCCATTTTGGTGATGGATTACCAATGTATGTACGGTCATTTGGATCAATATATCCGTTACCGTCAATATCTTTCCAGACACGGTCGCCAGGCCGCGCGGCTGATTGGTATTCCGTGACCTTTCCATCAGTAGCTGCGCTTGCTGCTGCATTTAAAGCATTTAAGTCAGCCTGGCTCGAAACAACGTGGTCATACACATATCCATAATAGGAGGCAAGCGGATGACCTATGCCGGTACGGGTTGAATTTCCAATACCTGTCATAAATTCTCCTTTAGATATTGGTAAATCTCCAACCGTACCCAATGCTGTTACTTCATTAACGCTATGAGTGGCATTCAGTGAAATATCCCATTTGAAAATGTTTGTATTACTTTTATACGTTAAAGCGGCTTCAAACCCTGAGTTTTTCATACTGGCTGCATTAATCCATTGTGTACCTACTGCGCCAGGGTTACCCAATCCGGTAGTAAGAGGCAACTGTGTTTCTATCAACAGGTCTTTGTTTGACCTGTTAAAATAATCGAAGGTAATATTAATTCTGTCTTTCATTAATCCAAAATCAAAACCAAAATCGAACTGGGTTGTTTCCTCCCATTTCAGGTTAGGATTAGGAATGCTGTTAACAATTGATCCGGTAGCAAAAGTAAGATCATCACCAAAGGAATAAACAATGTTATTACCTGTGCCTTTCCAGACACTTGATGATGTTAAGAACGCAGGTATATTATCATTCCCTGTTTTACCATAACTAGTCCTTAGTTTTAAATTAGATATGCCGGATAATGAGCTTATGAACTCCTCTTTTGAAACGGTCCAGGCTAATCCCACACCATAGAAAGTACCCCAGCGGTTGTTTACACCAAATACGCTTGAAGCATCTCTACGAAGACTGGCATTCAAAACGTATTTTTCTTTATATGTATATCCAATTCTGCCAAAATAGGATAGACGTGCTTTCCCGCTGTTCACTGATGAAGCTGTTACAGAAGTAGAATTGGCAAGAGCAAGATTTTGTATAACATCACTGGTATAGTCTGATCCGGCTGCAGAAATGCTGCGGTAGATACCTGCAGGAGCATAAGTGTTACCCATTGTGGCGCTAATGTTATGATTACCAAAATTCTGGTTTAATGAGAAATAATTTTCCAGGATAAAGCCATAGCTGAAATTGTAATACTCGCTAATATCGGAAGTAGCTCTGTTAAAATTACCTCCATTACATGGATAATCAAATGTCATATTGTGGTAATTACTTCCTGAGATTCTACCCTGAGATTGAAATGAAAAACCTTTTAACAACTGAATTTCTCCGGCCAGATCCAGGTCAATATTTAAGCCTCTGTCATTATAATCGGTGTTTCCAACTGTGTTATATGGATTATTGGCATCCTGCAGGTCTGTAACTTTATCAGTACGGGCATATCCTCCAAGATTTGTTTCATCGTAAATCGGCAAATAAGGAGGCATTCTCAAAGCCTCGTTTAAGCTTACTAAAACTCCTTTATTGATATCATTTCTTACCCTCAGGTTCTGACTAAGTGATACCCTTTTCTGAAATAAGCCTTCCGTCATTTTTGCTCCAAAAGTAACACGCTGGAAATCCCTGTCAATTACGGTCGATCCCTGATCCTGATATCCGGCAGAAAAAGCATAAGTTATATTGTCGGTACCTCCGCTGAATCTCAGGTTATGATCTGTCACAAAGGCTCTCTGGAAAGTTACGTTCTGCCAATCTGTACGATCAACCCGCACATAATCTGATTTTAATTTTTCAGTAATCTCCAGACCATTTGAATGCTGAATATCTGTAACCAGGTCAACATATTCTGAAGCATTTAACATTTTGAGACGTTTTGTAACATTTGCAAAACCGGCAGAACCTTCATAGCTAACTTTCAGGTTACCTTTTTGCCCGCTTTTTGTTGTTATCAGAACAACTCCATTGGCAGCAGCCGATCCATAAATAGCAGTAGTAGAGGCATCCTTAAGGATAGTAATATTATCGATGTCCTGAGTTGCTATTGAATTAATATCTCCACCCTGAATTCCATCAATAACATAAAGAGGATCGGTATTTGAGAATGAACCCATGCCTCGGATTACAATTCTTGCACCTGCACCAGGGTCACCGCTGTTGTTAGTTACTTGTACACCAGCAATTTTACCTTGCAGAACCTGACGTGGGTCAGTAGTAGCTAATCCAACAATTTCGTCACTATTAAGCGCTGAGGTAGCACTTGCTACATTTCTTTTTTTAGCAGAACCATATCCAATTACAACAACTTCATCCAGTAGCTTAGATTCCTCAAGAAGTGTTATATCGATAACAGAACCTGCAGAAACTGCAACCTCTTGTGATTGATATCCAATGAATGAGAAAACCAGGGTTGCATTTGTTTCGGGCAAAGTAATTGAATATTTCCCATCAGAATCAGTTAAAGTTCCTGTGTTTGTACCTTTTACTCTTACGTTCACACCAGGTACGGGTGTACCCGTTTTTGAATCGGTAGTTTGTCCGGTTACTGTTTTCTGTTGAAATAACTCTCTTGGAGCAATTACAACAAGATTATTTTCGAGTACCTTAAAATCTGCATCCGAAGATGCTAAGAGGGTTGTCAGAACTTCTTCCACATTACGGTCAGTTCCATCCATGGTCACCTTTTGATTCAGGTCAATAAAATCTTCATTATAGAAAAACCGGAATTCAGTGTTTTTTTCAATATCATTAAACACCTCTTTAATGCTCATGTCCTTATACGAGAAGGAAATTTTGGAATTTTGGGAGAAGACTGAAGCTGAAACCTGCATCATTCCCAGAAAGCAAATAATTACAGATAGTTTCATGGCCAGTAGGTAGGTTTTAAATGCGGGATTTTTCACCCACATAGTTGGTTTTTTAAAATTTATCATAGTTTTGTAAAGTTAAGGGTTTGACAAATCTGCCTGATTTAGCCTTAATTAGTTGGCAGAAAACTGTTAATCTGATGACATGGGAGACTGGCAGGTCTCCCATTTTCATAAGTAATTATGGTGATCTGTTCTTCATAGCGTTTAGTTTTTGGTTTTCAGATATCTTTTTATTAAATTGTTTTCAACGGTTTATAATACTTGTTTTTTTGGCTACGGTTCTCAAAGAATAGTACCTGGTTATGGATGATTTCGTACCTGATTGGTGCAGCAAGGCATATAGCCTTTAATACTTGTTCAAGGGATTCTTCCTTCAGTGTTCCTGTAAATCTATAACTCCTCAATACACTATCTCTGAAGGTGATCGTTATATCATAGCGCCGTTCAAGAATCGGTGCCAGTTTGAGTAGTTTTTCACTTTTAAATATCCACCGGCTATCTTTCCATGATGTAGTAAGTTTTGTATCTACCAGGGTATCAATCTTTAAGGGAATGGTCTTTATCTTAACTTTTGAAACATTTCCGGGGAGTTGGTTTTTTTGTTTAGGATCGTTTACACTAAGATTTTTGCTGTTTTTAACAAATATGGCCTTCTGATTTGGCTTAAGAAATACCGGTGTCGATTCTTGTTTATACCTTGAAGTATTCAGTGCATCGATACGCACCTCACCATTCTCAAGGGTAGTTTCCACAATGTTTTCATCGTTGTAGGCCTTTACATTAAAGGCTGTTCCTGTTGCTGTAATGCAAATATCCGAGGTTTTTACCCTGAAAGGCATTTGCTTATTCTCTGCAACAACAAAATAGGCTTCCCCTTCCAGATAAAGCTCTCTGCTCTCTTGTCCGAAATTACTCTGATATCGCAACTTTGTTCCTGAATTCAACCAGACAGTACTTCCGTCAGATAAAGTAATAAATGAACGTGACCCTTTTGGTGCCAGTGCTTCAAAATAAGTAATTGCCGATTTTGTTTGCGGGAGCCTGAAGAAAACAGTTCCAATACCCAGTGCACCTATTAATAGAACGGCTGCAACAAGCCGGTATAAAACCGATTTGCGAATCCTTATCTCAGGTTTTGGCATCGGCCTGTTATCATTATCTTCGATTTTATCCATAAGATTTTTCCAGGCTTTGCCGGTATCT
>JBAWXY010000085.1:0-10639 GCA_037143835.1 Bacteroidota bacterium | reverse complement strand
CTCAATTTATTTTCTTTTAAATCGTTTTCGTTAATAGTGTAACTTTGCAGTTATCTTATAGTTGAATATATGCAGTCAAAAAAACGGAAACTTCTAAAAATAGTTCTTAAATATGTATTTGTATTTATATCCTCGGTAATCTTATTAATCGGCTTACTGTTTTTCTTGATATATTTTGGGGGTTTTGGCCTTTTGCCTGATAAAAATGCATTGTCCGCAATAAGCAACGAAGAGGCTTCGCTGGTATTTTCTTCTGATAGCATTTTAATTGGGAAATACTTTGCACAGAACCGTACCAACATCAACTGGGAACAAATCCCTGTTCATCTTAAAAGAGCTCTGATTGCAACGGAAGATAAGCGTTTTTTCAATCACAAAGGGTATGACAGCAGAAGTTATTTCCGTGTTTTATTGAAAAGCATTCTGCTTGGCGACAATAGCGGAGGGGGAGGAAGTACCCTGACACAACAACTGGTTAAAAATCTTTATGGCCGCAATGATTTCGGGTTTTTAAGTCTTCCGGTTAATAAAATAAAAGAAATCATTATTGCCTCGCGTATTGAAGATATTTATACCAAAGAAGAGCTCTTATTGTTGTATCTCAACTCCGTACCATTTGGAGAAGATGTTTACGGGGTGGAATCTGCTGCCCACAGATATTTTAATAAGCCGGCAAGTGAATTAAATATTGAAGAATCGGCTGTTTTGGTAGGTATGTTAAAAGCCAATACTTATTTCAATCCCCAACTCAATCCTGAAAATTCACTTGCACGCCGAAACCTGGTTTTAAATTTAATGGAAAAAGAGCATTATCTAACCACTGAATCAGAAGACAGTCTGCGAAAATTACCCCTGAAACTTAACTATGAAAACTTGAATTTAAAAGCTCCCGCAGGCTATTTTGTGTACCAGGTAAAGAAAAAAACCCTGGAGTTGTTGGATTCTATCAAAACCGGCAAGGGTTATAACCTTGAAAAAGATGGGCTGAAAATATATACAACCCTGAATATGCAGGTGCAGGAGATAAGCTCCGAAGCTGTAAAAAATCATTTGGTGGTTATGCAAAAACTACTCGACAAGGAACTTGAAAGCAGCAGGATTAAAAAACAATGGTACAAAAAACAAAAGCAAGATGCCCGGGCTTATGATAAAGACACTCTGAAAAGGGAAGTTAAGCTGTTTGATTGGGAAGGTATCCAAACAAAAAACATCAGCAAATTAGACAGCTTATGGCATTATTATAAAATGTTGAATGCTTCAGTGCTTATCACTAATCCCAAAAACGGAGAAGTAATTACCTGGATAGGAGGCAATCATTTCAGAACTCTTCCTTTTGATATGGTTTTGTCGCACCGGCAAATTGCTTCAGCCTTTAAACCTGTTTTATATGCTACTGCGCTTGAAACAGGTATTTCGCCTTGTTTGTATCTCGAAAATAAAGAAAATAAATATCCCGGATACGAGGATTGGGAGCCTCAAAACTTTAACCATGCATCAACCCCCGACAGCACTGTTGCTCTGTGGTATGCTCTGGCCTACTCCATGAACCTTCCAACAGTTGATTTATACTTTAAGGTGGGAAGAGAAAACCTCATCAATACCTGCAATAAGTTAAACTTTCCTCATTTTACTGATGATGCACCGTCAAATGCTTTAGGCACACTCGATTTATCTCTTTACGAGATTGTCAGGGCCTACGGGTCTTTCGCCAATAAGGGCCAAATGAACGAACTGGTTATGATTAATAAAATCACCGATGCCGATGGGAATACCTTGTATATCAGAGAATCTACAGAATCGGCAAAAGTCTTCAGTACCGAAACCAGTCAGGTGATAACGGCCATTTTATAAGAAGTAATCAATCAGGGAACGGGAGCTGAAATTCGCAGCCATTATGGAATACGAGCAGAGCTTGCCGGAAAAACAGGTACTGCTCAAACCTATTCTGATGCATGGTTTATTGCTTATACACCTGATTTGGTTATTGGCACATGGGTGGGTGCCCGCACGCCGGATGTTCACTTTTACAGCGGCAATGGATCAGGATCGTCGTTGGCATTGCCTATTGTTGCGAATGTTATTAGAGAAATTGAAAAAGATTCTGAATTAAGAAAAAGATACCTCACTCCTTTCGGCCTCCCCAACGACGTTTATTCCTTTTTGCAATGTGAACCCTTTTTTCAAAATGGAGTTAAAGGGTTTTTTAATAGGTTGTTTAACAGAAACGCTAAGAAGGATGATAATACTCAGGATTCGGCAAAAAAAGAGAAAAATAAGCGGGGAGTGAAATCATTCTTTAAAAAGCTCTTTAAAAGTAATAAGTAATTCAGTTTGAATTTTTGACCTTAAATTGAAAGTGTATCTTATACCTCCGTTTTTATTATCAAAATGTCAGGTTCAGTTAATTTGTTTGATGAATTCTCCGAAAGCAAGGATACGTTGGCTATTCTCTTTTGAAAAAAGCAGGTGCTCAAAATCTTTTGATTTATGTTTCAAATCAACTTTTGGCAATAGCTCTGTAATAGCAGTTTTCAATTCAGACAAATTTTGAATGCCACATTTCAATGAGAGGAAGGAATAAGCGGGAGAGGATTGACCAAGAAGAAACATTGCATCATAGAAATCTCTCCCTTTTTGTCTTGAAAGCAGAGCTGATAGTTTCATTGCACATAATACATCATCTGTTGGTGCCGGAAAAGAGAAGAATAGTCCACACCCTTTTATATTGACCATATCACGCTTATATTCTATTTGTTGATCCTGGCATTCCACCTTTATAAGGAACCGTTCCTCTTTATATCCCGACAAACCCAAATCAAAAAGTAAACCAGGGAAATAAAAATTTCGTCTGAAGGCTTTCAGCTTATCGTTTGCTTTGTCCTTTATCTCAGCTTTCATTCCTGATTTCAGGAGGAATTGAAGTATTGAATCTGTCATTTCCGTAAACTCCTGTTTCGACATCTGTTTACAATCGAAATCCAGATCTTCTGAAAATCTGTCAATTCCTTTTATTAATCTCAGACTTGTTCCCCCGATAAAGACGATTTTTCGTATATATTGAGTTGTCGATAAATAATCAAGGATAAGCAACTGCAAATATTCTTTTAGCATATACTTGCGGTAGATTGGATTCTCCCGAAAGTTGAGCGGAAAGAAATATTTTATCTGGTCTATATTTAACATGCGATGTTAATTATAAGTTTTGAAACATTAACAAACCAATTTCACCCTCTTTTCAAGAGCCTTGCAATTAAACCGCAGGGAAAATTCGTTTAATAACTCCATATTCAGATCATTTTGAACAAAATCCGTATCCAGGCGCAACTCCTCTATTTCAGTAGCGGTATTATAGAAAGGATAGAGATAAAGTAAATCAATAAGTGCTTTTTCTGGTTTTGCCAGAAGCAATGAACCTCCTTCAGCCATGGGTTTAACATCATAACCAAACATCAGGTCAGGGCGAACAGACTTATAGGAGAACTCTCCAAAAGTGTTTGTAAATGTTGCTGTTTTCATCGAAGTTACACTCGTAACCTGTACGACAGACTCCGGAATCATTCCATAAAAAGCCAGAGCTGTATGAAGGCTGACATATGACGGACGGTATATCCGGTTAGCAATATACCATGCGAAACCTGATTTTGTCTTATAATCAGGAAAGGTGTAAAAACCATTGCGAAGTTTAAGTAATAAACCCTTCTTTGACCAACGACTCATGTTGTTCTTGTCGAAGTTTGGTTGCCATGCATAGACCTGATTGGAGCTGACGCATCCCAAATCAAACCATTTATTTCTAAATTCCTGAAAATTCATTATTGTATTCCAGTTATTCCGCAAATATACGGAATATTAGAAACAAAACAACAAAATAGACCTTTTTTTGATACAGGAATTAGTAATTTACGCAAACCCGGTCAAAGTGAGCAACTCAAACCATTCTGACGATTTAAATTCCTGAACAGGATTATGCATTTTTTGATAGTTTATTGGTATATTTCCGGGAGTAAAACAGAACAGAGTATTTAAATCAAAAATTATATGAAGAAATATGCGATTCTTTCGTTAAGCTTTTTGCTTCTTTTTTCATGCAGTCAACAGAAGCAACAACCCAAAGCAGAATTAATCCCTGTTAATAAATTCACAGTCGAAGGGAAAGAGGTAGTTGTATTTACTACCGCCGATAGTACAAACTATAGGCTGACAGTGACAGATACCCTTAAATTTAAAAAACTTATTCAACCCAATGAGACACAAATATGTGTTTTTACCGATCCTGACAAAACATTTCAAACATTTATAGGGATAGGAGGTGCATTAACTGATGCTTCCGCTGAAACCTTTGCCAAAATGCCAGCAGTAAAACAGCAGGAGCTACTGCAGGCTTACTTTGATACTCAAAAGGGCATTGGTTACACCCTTGCCAGGACCAATATAAACAGTTGCGATTTTTCGAGTGGAAGCTATACTTATGTCACCGAAGGCGATAAGGAATTAAAATCATTCAGCATCGACCACGATTTGCAGTTTCGTATTCCGTTTATTAAGCAGGCTATTGCAGCTGCCGGCGGCAAGCTGACTCTTTTTGCCAGCCCCTGGAGCCCTCCTGCATATATGAAAGACAATAATGATATGCTGCATGGCGGTAAACTGAAGCCTGAGTATTACCAGCCATGGGCCGACTATTATACAAAGTTTGTGAAGGTTTATGAAAAAGAGGGAATTCCTGTCTGGGGTATAACGATTCAAAATGAACCAATGGCCACCCAAACGTGGGAATCTTGCATCTATACTGCAACTGATGAGCGCGATTTCCTGAAAAATTATTTAGGGCCCACAATGGAAAAAGCAGGGTTGGGCGATAAAAAAATCATTGTCTGGGATCATAATCGTGACCTGATGTACCAAAGGGCAAATATAATTTTCGATGATCCTGAAGCCTCAAAATATGCCTGGGGAATGGGATTCCATTGGTATGAAGACTGGAGTGGAGGCCAGCAAATGTATGATAATGTGGGCCTTGTGCATGATACCTATCCGGATAAGAACCTGATATTTACCGAAGGTTGTGCAGAAAGCTTTAATGCCAGCCGTTACAATTATTGGGGACTTGGGGAAGAGTATGGCCGCTCCATGATTAATGATTTTAATAACGGAACCGTTGGATGGACCGACTGGAATATTTTACTGGATGAGACCGGTGGACCAAATCACGTAAAGAATTTTTGCTTTGCTCCGGTACATGGTGATACAAAAACAGGACAACTGATTTATACCAATTCTTATTATTACATCGGACATTTTTCGAAATTCATCCGTCCGGGTGCAAAACGGATTATCAGTGCTGCAAGTCGCAGCCAGTTATTAACTACAGCATTTATTAATGAAGACGGTAACGTAGCAGTGATTGTGATGAATCAAAGCAATCAAAAGATAAATTACAATTTGTGCATTGGTCCAAATGCGGCTGAAGTTACAAGCTTGCCGCATTCAATTCAGACGCTGGTTTTTTAATTTCTTAATCCCCATATTGTAAAGAGTAAATCCGTAGATATCAGCATACTGCTCAATGGTCTTACTTACCGGAGTTCCGGCACCATGACCGGCTTTTGTCTCAATCCTGATAAGTACAGGATTGCTGCCTGCCTGTTTAGCCTGCAGTTGTGCTGCAAACTTGAATGAATGTGCAGGTACAACCCTGTCGTCATGATCTCCGGTTGTAACAAGTGTAGCAGGGTATTTTGTACCTTCTTTTACATTCTGAACAGGTGAGTATTTATATATGTATTCAAACATTTCCTTACTTTCCTCTGAAGTACCATAGTCATATGCCCATCCTGCACCTGCAGTAAATGTATGATACCGGAGCATATCCATTACACCAACAGCCGGAAGTGCAACCTTCATAAGGTCAGGCCGCTGGGTCATTACAGCTCCCACAAGGAGACCTCCGTTAGATCCTCCTCGTATTGCCAGAAAATCAGATGAGGTATATTTCTTTTCAATAAGGTATTCACCGGCCGCAATAAAATCGTCAAATACATTCTGTTTATTCATTTTTGTACCGGCCATGTGCCATTTCTCACCATATTCACCGCCACCCCTGATATTTGCAACTGCATAAATGCCACCCATTTCAAGCCAGAGAGCATTTGCTATTCCGAATCCCGGAGTCACAGGGATGTTAAATCCACCGTATCCGTAAAGAATAGTCGGATTTTTACCATTAAGCTGTGTCCCCTTTCTGTATGTAATGATCATAGCTATGCGCGTGCCATCCTTTGAGTTATAGAATACCTGCACTGATTCGTATTCGTCTCCGTTAAAGGCCACAACAGGTTTTTTATAAACCTCCGAATTACCTGTTCCCGGATCAAGTTTATAGATAGTAGACGGTGTTATATAGTTCGTAAACGAAAAGTAAACCTCCTTGTCATCCTTTTTTGCACCGAAACCTGATGCAGTTCCGACTCCGGGAAGAGCAATCTCACGTACCAGAACCCCATTTTTGTCATACTGTTTTACTTTCGAGATAGCATCGATCATATAATGCGCAAAGAAGTATCCTGAACCTGTTGCCGGATCGAGTACATTCTCTGTTTCAGGTATGAAATCAGTCCAGTTTTCAATACCGGGTTTTGCTGCATCAACAGTAACAATCCTCTTATTGGGAGCATTAAGGTTGGTTACTATGAAGAGTTTTGTACCCTCGTTGTCAATTATTAAATGATCATTATCGAAATTATTAACAACCACAGTAAAATCATTACCTGGTTTAGTTAAATCTTTAATATATAATTCATTACCTGTTGTTGAGATTGAAGCTGTTACGACCAGATATCTACCGTCTTCTGTTACATATCCACCAATATATCTTCTGACAATATCAGAACCAAATACAACCTTATCATCAGTTTGGCTGGTACCGAGTTTATGGAAATAGAGTTTATGGTGATCAGTCATTGCCGAAAGCTCGCTACCCTTTGGTTTGTCATAGCTTGAGTAGTAGAACCCTTCATTCCCCTGCCACGAAAGGCCACTGAACTTAATATCTGTTAATGTATCGCCAATGATCTCCTTTGTGACGGCATCCATCGCAATAACCTTACGCCAGTCGGATCCGCCTTCAGATACGGACCAGGCAACTTTGCTGCCGTCATGGGAGAATTCCATTTCACCCAAAGAGGTAGTGCCATCTGCAGAGAATGTATTGGGATCAAGGAATATTTCTGGTTCTCCATTATCTTTCTGACGATAAACGACAAACTGGTTTTGCAATCCATCGTTCCTGGAAAAATATATATAATTACCTTCCCTGGAAGGAGCGGTGTACTTCTCATAGTTCCACATTTTCTCGAGACGGTTCTTTATCTCCTCCCTGTATGGGATGGCTTCAAGATATCCAAATGTGACTTTATTCTGCTCCTTTACCCAGGCAGCAGTTTCTTCCGACCTGTCATCTTCGAGCCATCGATACGGATCTGGAACTTCGGTTCCAAAATAAGTATCAACAACATCACCCTTTTTTGTAACAGGGTATTCAATTTTCTTTTTCATTGGTCCATCACATGATATCAGGAGTGCCATTGCAATTGTTGTCAGGATTAGTTTTTTCATAGGTTTTAAAGGTATATTATTAATTCCGGCTTAATTCTATAAGAGGATTTCAGAGTCAAAATTAAATAAATGCCGGATTTTAACAAATATGAATTGATCAGTAATATGTTTCGGTTAGTAGTAAGGATAGATTTCATCCGTATATAATTTTATATTTTGGTTTCTGATAACTGATTTCGTCAGAATATGGATTATAATTCCCCGGTATTTTTTAATTTTAGCTTGAATTGTATAATTGTTTTTAATACTAACTGAAATGAAAAAACTTCTGGCATCGGTTTTAATTATTCTCTTTCTGCCACTTGTGGCGTCTTCACAAAATAAATTTAACGGGCTTGACATGAACATGGGCAACCTCTACAGGTTGTCTGATGCAAAAACCCGATCTATAAGTCCTGAAAACTTTTCAGGTGAAAAAGGTAAAGCAGGAATGGCAGATCCTGCCGACAAAAACAAACCCAATACTGCCAATGCATTCAATGCTGCCCGTGATCTTGGACAGGGATGGAAGGTTAACCCTTATGTCAGAATAAAGCCGGGAGAGACTTACACAATGGCAGAGATTGAAGGGCCGGGTGCCATACAGCACATCTGGATGACCCCGACGGGAAAATGGCGCTTCTCAATACTGCGCATCTATTGGGATGACGAAACCGAACCTTCGGTGGAATGTCCCGTTGGCGATTTCTTTGGAATGGGTTGGAATGAATATTCTCCACTCGTCTCTTCAGCTATTTGTGTAAATCCCGGAAGTGCTTTCAATTCTTATTGGGTAATGCCTTTCCGTAAAAAGTGCAGGATAACCATGGAAAATGTAAACGATGCAGATGCAATGACTCTGTATTATCAGATAGATTATACATTGACCGAAGTACCGTCAGATGCCGGTTATTTTCATGCTCAGTTCCGTCGGGCAAATCCGAATGAGACATCAATTTATACGATTAATGATGGAATCAAGGGAAAAGGTCAGTTTGTCGGAGTTTACCTGGCCTGGGGAGTGAATAATAATGGTTGGTGGGGTGAAGGCGAGATTAAGTTTTATATTGATGGCGACTCAAAGTTCCCGACTATCTGTGGAACAGGTACCGAAGATTATTTCTGTGGCTCATATAATTTTGACAGGGAGGGCAAATACACCGAATTTTGCACACCTTATAGTGGCCTGCACCAGGTTATATTGCCGGATGGAACTTACCGGTCCCAGCAGCGATTCGGATTATACCGCTGGCACATAATGGATCCCATACGATTTGAAACAGATCTGAAAATAACAATACAGGATCTTGGCTGGAGGCAGGGAGGAAGATACCTGAAACAGCAATCAGATATTGCTTCAGTATGCTTCTGGTACCAGGCTGATCCACATGCCGGATTTCCAAAACTACCCGAGTGGCAAAAACTGGAAGTAAATTGATATCGAAAGAGTTGTGGGATTTCTTTTTAAAAGGATCAATGCCAATGAAGAATTTTCCAACCTCTTTTTTGTGCCGTTTTTTTAAGCTTTCTATCAGGATTGACACAAACTGGGTTACCTACAGAGTTGAGTACAGCAAGATCTGAAATGGAATCACCATAATACCATGAATCTATGGGATTTATGCAATTTTTATTGCAGTATTCAATCAACCGGGTAACCTTCTCTACTCCAAAACATAACGGTACTGACTGACGTCCGGTATAAACTCCATTTAGAATTTCAAGGTTTGAGCAAATAACATCATCCATCCCCAGATAATCTGCAACGTTTTGGCATATGGGCAAAATGGCGGACGAAAGAATTACAACCCGGGCCCCTTTAGTTTTATGAAAATTGATTTCAGAATATACTTCGGTGTGAATAGACTTTGAAATGTGGTTTTTAAATATTTCTGATGATAATTCATTCAGTGTGGTTTCAGATACTCCCTTTAACCAATTGACTATACTATCAATGATCTTCACGGGATCTTTAAGGTCAAACCTGTACATAAGGGAAAGATAGATACCCTTGATAAGGTCCATCCTCGTTATCAGACTCTGTTTATAAGCATGCTGAATTAATGTCTTCCCGCTGTTTGAGTTGATGATTGTATGGTCGAGGTCAAAAAATGCAATATAGTTCTTTCCGGTGTTACTCTCTTTTGAAAAAATGGTTTCCATCAGTATTGTATATTGTATTTAGTGCTCCGGGTATGATACTCACATCAAATTTATTGGAGAAGTTTAATTCACCATCGACGTGAAATGGGACCACCTCAGGAAATTCAAGATTAATTCCCCGGGTTTGATAATAATTGACTCTTTTATCTGTAATATGCTTTCCTTCAGGTACTTTAAGCAGAATACTGAATCTTTCAATAAGGGATAGCTTTTTTATCATGCAAACATCAAGTAATCCATCATTTGCAATAGCTTTTGGTGTAAGGAAAAATCCACCGGCAAACCTCCGGCCTATAGCAATAGTGTTAATAAAACAATCTGTTTCATGCCTGCCGGTCCCGTTTATAACTGTCATTCTTTTTTCCCTGAAGAACAGAAGTGTTTTAATAATATGCCAGATATATTTGTATTTGCCACCTTTTTTTACTTTACCGGGTTCTGTATAATTCTCGGCTGCAACCTGGGCATCAAAGCCAAGCCCCATCCCATTCAGAAAAATCATTCCATTTACATTGCCGGCATCCATCGCAATTACTTTACTTTTAAAGAATGTATCCCAGTCACTGTCTGTAAAACGGTTGGGGAATCCTAATATCTGGATGAAATCATTACCGGTTCCGGCAGGAATAATCCCGATTGTTACATCCTTTTTATTAACTAAAGGCCTTGCGATTTCATTAAGTGTTCCATCACCACCCACACCAATGATATATCTGAATCCTCTTTCAAAGTATCTTCCAGCCAATTCTGTGGCATGTCCGATTCTTTCAGTGAAAACAATTTCAGCGTCAATACTATATTTTTTTATCATCTCCTCCAGTTTGGGAACAATGGTTTTTGCGAACCCGTTACCTGCAATTGGGTTAATAATAAAAACCCACTC
>JBAWXY010000084.1:0-10838 GCA_037143835.1 Bacteroidota bacterium | reverse complement strand
GGAGGACCGTCGCCGGTTATCAATAGCTCATTACGAGGTATAATTGAAACATGCAGGATGTTTCCGGATAAATTCGGGAAGGTCTATGGAGGATGGCATGGAATTGAAGGAGTTTTGAATGAGGAGCTTCTTGATCTTTCGGCTCAGAAAGAAGAGGAGATTGCTCTATTAAGAAACACTCCTGCTGCCGGAAGTATCGGTACATGCCGTTATAAACTGAAGGATAAACAGCAAAAGGATTTTCAGAGAATTATGGATGTCTTTACAGCTCATAACGTTGGTTACTTTTTCTATATCGGTGGAAATGATTCGCAACATACCGCTTTTAAAATTAGTGAGCTGGCTAAGACAAAAGGGCTTGACCTGATAGCTGTAGGAGTGCCCAAAACTATTGATAATGACGTGGGTGACAATGAATTCAAACTTATTGATCACACACCGGGATACGGAAGCGTGGCAAGATACTGGTCGCATATAATCCAGAATGCCAATGAAGAGAATATGGGTTCTGCTCCTGCTGATCCTGTATTGGTTATCCAGGCAATGGGACGCAAAATCGGATATATTCCTGCAGCTGCCAGGCTTGCCGATCCCGAAAGAAAGATGCCGTTACAAATATATATGGCTGAATCAAAGGTCTCAATCGATGTCCTGGTTGATAATGTCAATGATCAGTTAAAACAAGACGGAAGATGCATTGTGGTGATAAGTGAAGGGTTTGATGTTGGAAGTATCGGAGAAGTTAAAGATGCTTTTGGCCATACCTCATTCGGATCGAGTCAGAACTCGGTTTATCAGACGATTGTTAATTATCTTAACAGCAAGGGATTAAAAACCAGAGGCGCTGCCCGTGGACAGGTGATGGGAACCGATCAGCGACATACAACTGCCTATGCCTCAATTGTGGATCTTGATGAAGCCTATAAAGTAGGTCAGAAAGCTGTTGAGATAGCACTTTATGAGGGCAATGGATGGATGGCTACTATTCTCAGGGAGCCAGGTATTATATATAATGTACGGTACGATAAAGTTCCTCTTGAAAAAGTTGCCCTTTCCGAAAGAACCTTCCCTGAAAAATGGATTGCACCATGCCGGTACGATGTTACAGATGAATTTCTGGTTTACGTCAGGCCACTTATCGGCGAAGACTGGCCATCTGTTCCCATGATAAACGGAAGGCAGAGATTTGCCAGGCTGGAAATGAAATTTGCAGACAAAAAACTGCCGGAATATAAACTTGAAGCATACGAAAAATAGTACTTTACATTCTTTAATGAATATTATGAACCCACACGAACAATTACTTAGCCTTAAGCCGGAAAAAGAGTTTTTTATCGGAATAGATTCCGATGGCTGTGCATTTGACACCATGGAGATTAAGCAGAAAGAATGTTTCTGCCCCAACTTCATCAAGTATTTCAAAATGCAACCAGTTTCGAAATATGCCCGCGAGACATGGGAGTTTGTGAACCTTTATTCCACTTACCGGGGATGCAACAGATTTCTTGCAGTCAATGAGACGCTCAGGCTTTTAGCAACCCGTCCCGAGATTAAGGCAAGAAATTTTACCGTTCCTTCTGCTGCCCCGTTGATTGAATGGACAAAGAAGGAGACCAAACTGGGTAACCCTACCTTAATAAAATATGCGGCAGAAGTTAATGATCCTTTCATTACTCAGACACTTGAATGGTCGTTGAAAGTAAATGAGGACATTGAAAAAATGGTTTTCGGCATTACCCCTTTTCCTTTCGTAAAGGAGTGTCTCGAAAAAATGAAGCCAAAAGCTGATGCTATGGTTGTTTCACAAACACCGTTCGCTGCTCTTAAACGTGAATGGGAAGAAAACAAAATCGACCATTTTCTCAGGATGATAGCAGGACAGGAACATGGCACAAAAACCGAACATCTTAAGTATGCCGCCAAAGGAAAATATCCTGATGACAAAATCCTTATGATCGGAGATGCTAACGGTGACCTGAAGGCAGCCAAATCAAACGGGGTTCTCTTCTTCCCTATTAATCCCGGAAAAGAGGAAGCATCATGGGAAAAACTTTATAAAGAAGGTATGGACAGGTTCTTTGCCGGAACATATAAGGGCGCTTACGAGGAAAAACTGATTAAAGAGTTTGAAGCTTATCTGCCGGAACATCCGCATTGGAAATAGGCTACAGGTAAAAGACAAAAAACAAAAGTATAAAGACAAAAATATGCCTTAAGGAATCCCCTCCCTGGAGGGGCATGGGGTGGGTTGAAGGAACAAACGAATGAAGAACAAACGATTTAAGAAGTAAAAATGTAATCCGTGTTTAAAAACTAAAAACATGATATTCTATAAATCAGGTTCAGAAAATACAGTCATAAGTCCAAATGATCTGGAATATGGTCTCTATTCAGCACTAGTAAAGCTCGGACCGAGAAAAAAAGTTCTGGTAGTTCCTCCCGACTTTACCCGTTTTCATTCAAGAGCAGGCGATCTGACCACTCTGATATATAATTATTATAAGGATGGACTTAAAGATATCCTTCCTGCTCTGGGAACCCATGCTCCCATGTCAGACCATGAACTGGAAGAAATGTTTAAGAGCGTGCCAAAAGATCTTTTTCGTATTCATGATTGGAGAAAAGATGTGGTAACAATTGGTACCGTTCCCGGAGAATTCGTTTCAAAGATAACTGAAGGTGCAATTGACTATTCCTGGCCAGCTCAACTTAACAAACTGGTCTTCAATGGAGGACACGACCTCATTCTGTCAGTCGGACAGGTTGTTCCTCATGAAGTGATCGGGATGGCCAATTACAATAAAAACCTCCTTGTCGGCACCGGTGGACCTGAAGGGATTAATAAAAGTCATTTTGTTGGAGCTGTTTACGGGATGGAAAGGATAATGGGCAAAACAAGTAACCCGGTCAGAAGCTTATTGAACTATGCGTCAACGAATTTTATGAGCCATCTGCCTGTTGTCTATGTTCATACGGTAATCGGACGTGATGATTCAGGTAAGCTCGTTATCCGCGGACTCTTTATCGGGGATGATGAAGAGGTCTTCAGGCTTGCATCTGAATTGTCGATTAAAGTCAACTTTTCGTTACTTGACAAACCTTTAAAGAAAGTCGTGGTTTATCTCGACCCATCGGAGTTTAAGAGTACCTGGCTGGGTAACAAGAGCATTTACAGGACACGTATGGCCATGGCTGACAACGGGGAGCTTATTGTACTGGCACCCGGATTGAAAGAGTTTGGTGAAGATAAAGAGATCGACAGACTGATCAGGAAATATGGCTACCGCGGAACACCTGCCACATTAAAGTCTTTAAGTGAAAACGAAGAACTCCGCAATAATCTGAGTGCAGCGGCTCACCTTATTCACGGAAGTTCTGAAGGAAGGTTTTCAATAACTTACTGTCCCGGAAACCTGACACGCGAAGATATAGAATCTGTAAACTTCAAATATCATGATCTTACAGAAATGATGAAGAGATACAGCCCCGAAAAGCTGAAAGATGGATTTAACAAGATGGCTGACGGAGAAGAAATCTTCTACATCTCAAATCCTGCTCTTGGATTATGGACTTCAAAGGAAAGATTAACAAAATAAAAAACAAGCATCTCTCATCAAATGATAAATTGGGGCATAATAGGTTGTGGAAATGTCACTGAAGTTAAGAGCGGACCGGCTTTTAGTAAGGTAAAGGACTCCAGACTGATAGCAGTTATGCGAAGGGATGTTTTATTGGCTGAGGATTATGCCCGCAGGCATAATGTACCAAAGTTTTATTCCAAAGCAACTGATCTCATCAACGATAAAGATATTAATGCGGTTTATGTTGCTACACCTCCTTCAAGTCATGCAGAATATGCCATTGAATCAATTAAAGCCGGCAAACCGGTATATATTGAGAAACCAATGGCTGTTAACTATGCCGAATGTCTGAAAATAAATAAAGCATCAGAAAAGTACAAGGTGCCTGTATTTGTTGCATATTACAGAAGAGCTCTTCCAGGATTCCTGATGGTAAAAGACTTTATTGAAAACGGAAGTATCGGAAAAGTGCGTTTTCTGCAGATGCAGTTATTCAAAGCTCCTTCGGAAGATGAAAAATCCGGAAAACTTTCCTGGCGCGTTGATCCTGAAGTTTCAGGTGGCGGACATTTTTTTGATCTGGCATCTCACCAGCTTGATTATCTTGATTTTTTATTCGGACCAATACAGAAAGTGAAATCCATTGCACTTAATCAGGCCGGGTTATATGAAGCAGAAGATTTTGTAACGGCGGAGTTTGTTTTCCCGAATAATATTGTCGGAACAGGTTCATGGTGCTTCAGTGCTTCACTTGAGAGTGGCAGAGATACTATCGAGATTATCGGAGATAAAGGTTCAATAAGATTTTCTACTTTTAGTTTTGAACCAATAGTTCTTTCAAATAATTCCGGAAGGCAGAAATTTATAAATGAACGCCCTGAGCATGTTCAGTATAACCTCATTGAAAAAGTTGTTCAGTCGCTGAAAGGAAATGGTATTTCACCAAGTACCGGAGTCTCTGGAGCAAGAACGAGTAAGGTGATGGATGAGATAGTTGCGGAGTATTATAAAGGCAAAAGTCAAAAGTCAAAAGTAACTCATAAGAATCCCCTCCTGGGAGGGGTAAGGGGTGGGTTTAAGATGTAATAGAAAATATTATGCCATTATAAATATTTAATTATGAACAAATTATCAGATATCGGATTAATAGGATTAGGAGTGATGGGCGAGAATCTTGTACTTAATATGGAGAGCAAAGGTTTCCAGGTTTCTGTTTACAACAGGTCAGCCCGGAAAGTTGTTGATTTCCTTGCTGGAAGAGCTAAAGACAAAAAGATAGTTGGTACCCATTCCATTGAAGAACTTGTTGGTTCTCTTGCACGACCAAGGAAAGTAATGCTTATGATTAAAGCCGGTAGTGCCGTTGACGAGATGATTGAAACACTTATCCCCCATCTTTCACCCGGAGATATAATTATTGACGGAGGAAACACCCATTTCCCTGATACCAACAGGAGAACTGCTCTGGTTGAAAGCAAGGGTCTTCTTTACATCGGAACAGGAGTGTCAGGTGGTGAAGAAGGTGCATTACTCGGACCATCTATCATGCCGGGAGGATCAAAAGCAGCCTGGCCTTTTATAAAACCAATTTTTCAGGCAATTGCAGCAAAGGTCGATGATGGAACTCCTTGCTGCGACTGGGTTGGAGAGAATGGTGCCGGTCATTTTGTAAAAATGGTTCATAATGGCATTGAATATGGAGATATGCAGCTTATCTGTGAAGCATACCAGATAATGAGAGATCTGCTTCATTTGAGTGCAGATGAGATGCACCTCATTTTTAAAGAATGGAATGATGGAGAACTTAACAGTTACCTTATTGAAATAACCCGCGATATACTTGCCTATAAAGACACAGACGGTAACCCTCTTGTAGATAAGATACTTGATACGGCAGGACAGAAAGGTACCGGCAAATGGACAGGTGTTGCTGCCCTCGACCTGGGTATTCCTCTTACATTAATCGGAGAAGCAGTTTTCTCAAGGTGTTTGTCCGCAGTAAAGAATGAGCGCGTACAGGCATCAAAAATACTTCACGGGCCTGCTCTGGAATTTACCGGAGACAAGGTTAAGTTTATAAATGATATTAAGGATGCTCTCTACGCTTCTAAAATAGTATCATATGCTCAGGGCTATGCTCTGATGCAGGCTGCTGCCCAGGAATATAAATGGAAGCTTAATTACGGAGGAATTGCTCTCATGTGGCGGGGTGGTTGTATCATCAGATCTGCTTTCCTTGGTAAAATAAAAGAGGCTTTTGATAATAATCCTTCAATAACAAATCTTCTTCTTGATCCTTTCTTTAAGGAGAAAGTTGAAAAAGCCCAGACTGGCTGGAGAAATGTAGTGTCAGCTGCAGTAACTAACGGCATACCGGTACCTGCAATTTCATCGGCTCTTGGCTATTTCGACGGTTACCGTTGCGAAAAGCTGCCAGCCAATCTTTTACAGGCACAGCGCGATTATTTTGGAGCTCACACCTACGAACGTACCGATAAGCCACGTGGAGAATTTTTCCACACCAACTGGACTGGTCGTGGCGGAACGACATCTTCATCAACATACAATGTATAATTACTAACCAACTAAAAAATTATGTCAGAAACACAAAAATTCAGTAACTACAGATGGACTGTCTGCGCTCTGATCTTCTTTGCGACGACAGTGAATTACCTCGACAGGCAGGTAATAGGGATACTGAAACCCCTTCTGGAATCTGATCTTGGCATCGGTGAAAAACAATACTCACACATTATCATGGCTTTCCAGCTATTATATGGGTTCGGTATGGTCATTGCCGGAAGGCTGATCGATAAATTTGGAACAAAAATAGGGTATGGGCTTTCGGTCATCTTATGGAGCATTGCAGCCATGGGTCATGCTCTAGCAAAAGGAGTATTAGGATTCGGATTCTGGAGAGGATTCCTTGGCATAAGCGAAGCCGGTAACTTCCCTGCTGCAATAAAATCAGTGGCAGAATGGTTTCCGAAAAAAGAGAGAGCTCTTGCCACTGGCATATTCAATTCCGGGACGAATGTCGGGGCAATTGTTGCACCTCTTGCAATTCCGGCTATTGTAGTTGCATGGGGCTGGCAGGCAGCATTCATAATTACAGGTGCGATAGGATTTATATGGGTAATCCTGTGGTTTATCTTTTATGAAATACCCGAGAAACATAAAAAGGTTTCTGCAGGTGAGCTTGCATTTATAAATAGTGATGTTGATGAACAGTCGGAAACTAAAGAGAAGGTTTCATGGATGAAGCTTCTCAAATATCGACAGACATGGCTTTTCTTTATCGGAAAAGGTCTTACTGATCCGATCTGGTGGTTTTATTTATTCTGGATCCCCGGCTGGCTTTCAACTGTCAGAGGTGCAGGTCTGGACGTAAAATCATTCGGTTTGCCTCTTGCCTTCATTTATACAATGACAACTGTCGGAAGTATTGGCGGAGGATGGGTTTCAGGTTATATGATCAAGAAGGGTATGACGCCTTTCAAGGCAAGAAAAGTAACAATGCTGATCTTTGCAGTTCTTGTAGTTCCAATAATTTTTGCCCAATCACCATCAGTGAGCACATGGGGTGCAGTTTGTTTAATCGCTCTTGCAGCATCATCGCACCAGGCATGGTCTGCCAACATCTTTACCACGGTATCAGATGCCTTTCCAAAGAAAGCAGTCAGTTCAGTTACCGGAATAGGCGGGATGGCAGGTGCCGTCGGCGGTGCCTTTATTTCTTATATAGCAGGCGATATAATCCAGCATTTTAAAGATCTTGGACATATTGAAACCGGTTATGTTGTGATGTTTTCCATTGCAGGAAGCGCTTATCTGCTTGCATGGGCCATAATGAACATCTTTGCGCCTAAGAATAAAAAAGTGATTCTTGATTAAATAGTAATCCTGAATCAACAAATGATATGCTAATGTCCGCTGTCTCCTGATAATGAGGAGATAGTGGATATTTGCAATTCAATTTTCGAACAGATGACCTTGAAAAAAGCAAGAATAAAAGATATTGCCAAGCTTGCCGGTGTATCGATAGGTACAGTTGACAGGGTAATACATAAGAGAGGAGAAGTTGCTGAGAAAACAAGGCAAAGGGTCCAGAGAATTCTGAAAGAGACAAACTATTCTCCCAACGTGATGGCTCAGGTATTGAAATTAAAGAAAAGATTTCACATGGTTTCACTTCTTCCTGAGCCGACAGAGGACAATTCTTTCTGGCTAAAGCATCCTCTTGGTATGACCAGAGCTATTGAAGAACTTGATCCATTCCCGGTGACTCTCAGCCAGGTAACTTTTGATATGCAGTGTGAAGATGATTTTCAAAAAAAAACCATTGCTGTTTTAAATCTCAAACCTGATGGAGTACTACTGGCGCCGATTTTCAAGTTAGAATCCATCGCATTTTGTTCGCGCTTGTATAAAGAGAAGATCCCTTTTGTTTTTATTGACGGTTTTATTGAAAATACTGATTTCCTTGCTTATATCGGCGAAGATATATTTCAGAGCGGAAGAGTTGCCGGACAACTTATTGATATGGTTACACCAGAAAAAAGTGATATACTTGTTGTAACCATCGCAAGAAATATTCAGAATGTGCACCACCTTAACAAACGTAAACATGGATTTCTGAGCTATTTCCATAAATCGGGTATTAACAAAGGCAAAAAGATAAATATCAATATTCCTGATCCATCTTCAGAAAGTGTCAGGATTGCATTCGATAAAGTATTTGAGGAAAATCCGGGTATCGGATCAATATTTATTACCGGCTCCAGATCATATCTGATTGCCTTATACCTTGAAGAGAAAGGATTAAAATCCATTAACCTCATCGGATATGATCTTCTGGATATGAATGTAAAATATCTCAAGTCGGGTATAACCAGGTTTTTAATTGGCCAGAGGCCTGAAGAACAAACATATAAAGGGATTAAAAAGTTATTTGAATTCTTGTCATTACATAAGGTACCGGATAAAATAGAGTACATTCCTGTCGATGTTGTAACATCTGAAAATGTTGACTTCTTTTTATAATAACTTACTAAATTATTGAATTTAACCGTATTAAAATATAAGAATGAAAACACTTGGAAAATATTCAATTGGTCTTGGCGACAGATTTGGTCACCAGGGTGGTGCACAACTCAAAGCAATTATAGCAGCTTCCGGAAAAGGCATTGAAATAACACCTGTCTGGAATAAATCGAACAGGGAACATACCACCATTGGTACTCAGCCCGGAGATGTCAGGATTGAGGCTGATTCGGTAACAAAAAGTGCCGGTTTTAAGAAAGCTTATTTCGTTGATGCTGATCATATAAATTTTGATACAGTCGACAGGTTTATTGAAAGTTCTGATTTTTTCACAATTGATGTTGCATCCTATATCGGAAAGAAAGCTGAAGATAAAGAGATAGCTGAGTTTCTGGCCAGTGTTGAAAAATTCACCGGCGTTCTGAATATTCCCGGAACAAAATTGTCATTTAAGACTTCAAAATCACAAATTAAACAAATAGCTGAAAAGTACCTGTATGCTGCACTAAAGGCCCGGGATATTTTCAGAAAAATTGAAAAGACAAAAGGAAGTGGCAATTTTATTACTGAAGTATCAATGGATGAAGTTCCTGATCCTCAGACGCCTGTTGAACTGTTTTTCATTCTTAAAATGTTAGCTTCTGAGGATATCCCTGTTCAGACAATAGCACCCAAGTTTTCCGGAAGATTCAATAAGGGTGTCGATTATGTAGGTGACCCTCTTAAGTTTGCAGCAGAGTTTGAATCTGATCTCATGGTAATTGATTTTGCCATTAAGGAATTTGGTCTGCCCGAAAATCTGAAGATGAGTATTCACTCGGGATCGGATAAGTTTGCTATTTATCCTCATTTAGGTTCAATAATTAAAAAATATGATAAGGGGATACATCTGAAAACTGCAGGCACTACATGGCTTGAAGAGGTCATCGGACTGGCAGCATCTGGTAGTGAGTCACTCGACTTTGTTAAAGAGATTTACGCTGAATCGCTGGAGAAAATTGATGAATTATGTGCTCCATATGCAGATGTAATTGATATTAATGTGTCGTCACTTCCTTCAAAAACGGAAGTATCTGAATGGAGCAACAAAAAATTCGCTGATTCGTTAAGGCATGTTCCGGGGAATCATGATTATAATCCTAATATGAGGCAACTGATACATGTAGCGTATAAGCTTGCTGCACTAAAGATGGATGCATACTTCCAGCTCCTTGAATCGAATGAAAAAACTGTTTCACAGTGTGTCTATGAAAATATATACAACAGACACATTTGCAGGTTATTCAATATCAAATAGAACAAAAAATCGGCCGAACGAAGTGAGCTCGCCGCAGGCAACCGAACGAAGTGAGCTCGGCGAAGCCAACCGAGGAGACCACTTTGTGGGATCCGAGCTCACCGAAGGTAATTAACTATAACACATATGATAAAAGCATAGTCTTAGGCCGTGTTAACTTGCGTTTTTTATTTTTTGTCATAATGAAAACGACAGGCATATATTAAGATATTGGAATTGTCAACCTGATATACTAATCTATGTTCTATATCAATTCGCCTTGACCAATATCCAGCAAGGTCAAACTTTAAAGGTTCAGGTTTTCCGATGCCCTCATAAGGAGTTCTTTGAATGTCCTTAATCAAAGCATTAATTTTCTTGAGAGTCTTTTTGTCTTCAGTCTGCCAGTAGATATAATCTTCCCAGGCATTTTTTGAAAAAGTAATTCTCATTATTCCTCAATCAAGGTATGATGAACCTTCTTTCCGGTTTTCATTTGCTCGATTGATTCGAATAATCTTTTCGCATTTTTCTTTGAACTTAGCAAATGCAAGGTCTCCATGATAGAATTATATTCGACAAGAGATATTAAGACTGTCCCTTTTCCGGATCCTCTCTTGATAATAAGGGTTTCATTATTAAATTCGACATTGTCAAGATAGTTTTTTAATCCCGTCCTAAATTCTGTATAGTTTGCTGCAATCATTTGTTTATTGTCTTAAGTAACTAATTAAGTACAAATATACGTACTTTATTGTGTGATTCCAAATTCCTGTAAAAATTTCCATCTGTCTGGATTGTTGCTCATGTAAAGAAAAAGAGTTAGTTATTTAAAGACAATAAAAAATGCTAGCACCTGAACAATAACCAACATTACGACTCCACAGATCCACCAATACCCGAAGTCATTCAACACTGAAGCAATAACTAGTCCAAGT
>JBAWXY010000083.1:0-10919 GCA_037143835.1 Bacteroidota bacterium | reverse complement strand
GTATTGTTGATGTAAATAATTCGACAGGTCTCCGGAAAGGGACCGAAAGTCCATTAGTTTGTATTTATTCATCGGCAGGTGGCCAGTCAAAAGAATCTCAGGGGAAGCCATTTACTCAATGTCTTTCGTACAGCCTTGACAGGGGACAAACATTTACCAAATATGAGCATAATCCTGTACTTGGATATATTGAAGGTTCCAATCGCGATCCAAAGGTATTCTGGCACGAACCTTCAAAACAATGGATTATGTCCCTGATTCTTGTCGATCAATTACATAAGTTTATTTTGCTTGGATCGCCAGACTTAAAAAAATGGACCAGATATTCTGATATTATTATGAAAGAAGGAGTTGATTGTCCCGATTTATTTGAATTGCCTGTTAATGATGATAAAGGAAGGAAGAAATGGGTATTCCAGGTTGGTAATGGTGAATATTCAATTGGTTCATTTGATGGGAAAACATTCAAACCTGAGAGTGAAATAATAACGGGCAATTATGGTAATAGTTTTTATGCAGCTCAGACATGGAATAATATACCTGCTGATGACGGGCGCAGGATACAGATTGCCTGGATGAAGTATACGACTCCTGGGATGCCATTTAACGGAGCTACTACATTTCCTTGCGAATTAAGTTTAAAAACAACGGAAGAAGGAATACGTCTTTTTGCTGAACCAGCCAAAGAAATTGAATTACTGCATGAAAAAGAATATCAATGGAAAGAGGAGATCATTACTGAGGGAAAAAACTTACTTGATGGGATAACCGGTGACCTTTTCGATATCAGAGCAGAATTAGATGTTAAAAATGCTGAAAGTGCCGGATTGATTATCAGAGGAATACCTGTCGCATATGACATTGCCAGACAGGAACTTACATGTATGAATAAAAAAGCACCTCTGAAAACTGAAAAAGGTAAGATTTATCTACAGATTTTGGTTGACAGGAGCTCTTTCGAAATCTTTGCTAATCATGGACGGGTCTATATGCCCATTGGTGTAACACCGGAAGATAGGGAAAGATCCCTCGTTCTATTTTCAAAAGGCGGAGAGTCAAAAGCAGAATCATTGAAAGTTTTTCAAATGAAGTCTTTCTGGATAAACAATTAAAAATTTATTACTTATTTGATTTATAAAGTTGAAGAATTCCCTGATAATATTTGTAATTCTAAGTGTTCTTGGTTCTCTTCCAGGTTCTCAAAGTAATGATTGGAGAAGCAGACAAAACGGCTTCCCAATCTACCAGAATGGTTATATTGACCAGCCTTATGTCGTTGTTCTTAATAACGGAACCTGGTTGTGCGTATTTACAACTGGGACCCGATCAGAAGGATCAGAAGGACAACATATTGTTTGTTCTACAAGCAAAGATCAAGGAAAGAGATGGTCCAAACCAGGAAATATTGAAGATCCTTCTCAGGAATCTGCTTCCTGGGGTATGCCTTATTTGACAACATATGGCAGAGTATACGTATTTTATGATTATAATGGTGATAAGATCCATAATCTGAGGAATGAGAAGGACATCAGGGAGGATATGCTGGGATGGTATTGTTATAAATATTCAGATGATAACGGTAATTCATGGTCAGAGAGATATAAGTTACCCGTCAGAAAAACAAATGTTGATTATTCCAATGACTGGAATGGTAAAGTTCAGATTCTTTGGGGAATTGGGAAACCAATAAATGTTGATAATGGAATGATGTTTGGATTTTCCAAGATTGGCAGGTATTTAATTGATGAGACAGAGGGGTGGTTTTTCAGATGTGATAATATAAATTTTGAAAAAGATCCGAACAAACTGATATGGCAAATGCTTCCTGATGGAGAATTCCCGGTAAAAAATCCAGATTTTGGCTCTGTTCAGGAAGAACATAACCTTTTTCAAATGAATAATCGGGATCTTTATTGTATGTACCGCACAATTCTGGGAAACCCGGCATGTTCATACAGTAGAGATGGGGGGCATACCTGGGAAGTCCCAACAATTCCATTATATTATACTGGAATGAAGATTAAAAATCCCCGGGCATGTCCTAGAATCTGGAAGTGCAAGAATGGAAAATACCTTTTCTGGTTTCATAATCATGGAGGATGGAATTTTGAAAACAGGAACCCTGCATGGTTATCAGGAGGGATTGAAAAAAATGGGGAAATTATATGGTCTCAACCTGAAATACTGTTATATGAGCAGGATATTGTTACGAGAATGAGTTATCCTGATTTAATAGAACAGGATCGGAAGTACTGGATCACTGAGACAAATAAAGAAATGGCTTTATGCCACTCGATAGATTCCAGCTTTCTAAATAACTTATGGAACCAGTTTTATATTGATACCATCTCCCAAAAGGGTCTGATTATTGATTTAAAAACATCAGATCTTGTTAATAATGAGATTAATTTACAAAAGCTAAACTCGCGTAATGTTATTGATGGTTTTACAATAGATTTCAAAATTTTACTGACTGATCTTTCCAGTGACCAGGTAATTATGGACTCCAGAGATTCAAAAGGAAAAGGATTCCTGATCGAAACAGCTGATTTTGGGGCAATAAAACTAACGCTTTCCAATGGAAACAAAACCAGCAATTGGACATCAGATCAGGGATTAATAAAGACTTTTAAGGAGCATGAAGTTACAATTATAGTAGATAATAGATCCGGAATAATAATGTTTATGATTGATGGCATTTTAAATGATGGTAAAGACTACAGACAGTTCGGTTGGGGAAGGTTCGACAATACCATTAATTATATCGGCGAAGGGGAATTGCGTTTAAATCCTTTAGTCGATGGGAAGATGAGATCTAAAAGTAAGGTCGCCTTTTTAAGAATATATAATCGAAGCCTGACTACTACTGAAGCTGTAGGTAACTATAGAGCTTTGACCATGAAGAAAATAATATAATTGAATTAAAAATATGTATTTCATCGGTATTGATATTGGGACAAGTACGATAAGTGGAGTTGTATATAATTTTGCGAATAAAAATATAACTACACTTTTAAGCGAGAACGATTCTGCCTTGAACCCAAATAATGATTGGGAAAAAATTCAAAATCCCCATAGAATATTTCTAATCGTTGAGGAAATATTAAATGAGTTTTGTAGTAAGTTCGATAATATTAAAGGAATTGGAATCACAGGACAAATGCATGGGATTTTGTATGTAGACAAGCAGGGGAATGCCGTGAGTCCTTTATATACATGGGAAGATGGAAGAGGAAACCTGAATTATAAGCAAGATTTAAGTTATGCCAATTTCTTATCAGAGGCTTCCGGCTATGTCGTTTCCAGCGGATTTGGATTAGTTACTCACTTTTATAACCTTACAAACGGACTTGTTCCTGAAACGGCACACAGAATTTGTACTATAATGGATTATATCGTAATGAAATTATCAGGCAGAAATATACCTTTGATAGATTCCACAAATGCTGCCAGTTTGGGTTTTTTCAATTTGGAAAACTTTGATTTTGACCGGGAAGCGCTCCGGAAAATAAATATTTCTGCAACCATACTACCAGAAATTAAATTATCGGGTTCGCCAGCCGGGTTGTTTAAAGGGATTTTCCCTATTTATATTGCCATTGGTGATAATCAGGCCAGTTTCCTTGGCTCAGTGAGAGAGATGGAAAATACATTTCTGGTCAATATTGGTACGGGTTCCCAGATATCCGTATATACAGACAGACTTATAAAGACTGAAACATTTGATATCAGGCCATTTCCCGGGGGTGGTTATCTGTTGGTTGGCGCCGCTTTATTTGGTGGAAAATCAGTTTTACTGCTGAAAACTTTCATAGAACAAACCCTGAACCTTTTCTTACCCGGATCAGCGAAAGAAATTGACTTCTACGCAGTACTAAATTCTCTTGATTATACAGCTATAAATCGTCAAATCACCATACATGTTGATCCTATATTTGCAGGAACCAGAACCGATTCAGAAAAACGAGGTATTATAAGCCACATCTCAGGAGAAAATTTCACACCTGAAAACCTGATTTTTGGATTCCTTAAAGGAATAAGTAACGAATTAATGGATTTCTTCCGGGATTTTCCGGACAATATTCACCAGAATATGAATAACTTAGTAGGTTCAGGAAACGCCATAAGATTGAATCCATCTCTACACAATGTAATTGAAGAGACATTCCGTATGAAATTGCATATTCCATCACATCAAGAGGAAGCAGCCTTTGGTGCCTGTCTCTATGCAATTGCCAGTGGACATTATGTTTCAGATTTTCGTGAAGTAGCAAAACTGATACAATATGAGATAAATAATTAATAAAACCTAATATGTTGTGAATATGAAGTATCAAAAAATCACATTATTAGTATTATCGATTTTGTTGTTCATTCCCCTGTCAGCACAACTGGAGATACACTACAATCCTGGTATACAGCCAACTGAGAGGATTCAGTATTTTAAACCATTGGAAAATGATCTTTTTGTAGGTGATTGCATCCCATTTGCTTATAATGGTACATTTTACCTTTATTGGTTAATCGACAAAGGTCATCACAGTGCTCTCAATGGGTTGGGTGGACATCAGTGGGTACTCAGTGCAAGCAAAGACATGGTGCACTGGAAACACTACCCGGTGGTAATTGGTATCGATGAAGAATGGGAGAAATCAATTTGTACAGGATCGGTCATATATGCCAATAATTCATTTTACGCATTTTATGCAACACGGGTTTTACAGAATGGTATAAAACAGGAACAATTAAGTTATGCAACAGGAAAAGATCCTTCTGGTTTTATTAAGCAAAAACCAAATCCGTTTTTTTCAGCACCACCAGGTTACGACCCTTCCCAGTTCCGCGATCCCAAGATAATCAGCGGCAAAGATGGATATCATCTGTTCATTTCCAGCTATCTCTCTAATACTCCTATAAAAGGATATGGAGGATGTTTGGCACACCTTTTTTCACCTGATCTGATCAACTGGTCATTAAAAGATCCTGTATTAACCGGGCAGAAAGGAACACCTGAATGTTCAGATTATTTCTATTGGAATGGTTGGTATTACCTGATTTACAGTTGTGGTGGAACATATTATGTCATGTCTAAAAATCCATTTGGATCGTGGGAATATCCAAAGTTCCAGCCTTTGAAGGAGACATTTGCCAGAGTAACTAAAACTGCAGAATTTGGCAACGGGAGGCGGATTGCTGTTGCCTGGATACCATGGCGTGAAGAAAATAAAGACGATGGAAGAGCCAAATTTGGTGGTAATATGGTTTTCCGTGAACTGGTGCAGGGAAATGATGGTTCACTGGGAATAAAGTTTCTGCCTGAAATGTGGCCAAAAAATGCAAAGGAAGTGGACTTTTCTATTATTGTTGATACTGCTACAGCTTTTCCTGATTCTGATCGGGTTCGGATAGAAGCAAGCGGTGGTATCGGATCAGCGCATTTAAATAAAATACCGTTAAATTGCAGGATTACTATGGAAATTGAATTATTGGGAAATTGTGAAGAATACGGGCTCTACCTGAGATCGAACGACAAAGCAGATGGTGGATATCGGCTTAATTTTTCTCCTGATGCACAAACTGTACAGCTGGGTAATCTAAGTATAGAGTCTGTTGATGGATTAAGAAATACAAACACTCTGGAGATTATTATGAAAGGAGATATAATCGATGTGTGTGTAAATAATCGCCGGTGTATTGTCAACCGATGTCCGGAGCAAAAAGGGAACCAATTGTGGTTATATGCAAAGCAGGGGAATATTTTATTCAAACATATCCAGGTATATGAACTTTAAAGTATTTACAGATGACAAAAAAATGATTCTGTATGGTCCTATTTGATTTTACTATAGATTCCTGAAGTTTAATATAAAATAAAAATGAAAGTTATCTCTACTCTTGTATTTCTGATCGTTACAACCATATCATTAGGGTCTCAGAATAACAGTTCATCTCTTATAATACAGTGTAATATTTTTTCGAATTTATATACTAATTCAGTTATCATATGGGAAAAAACAGAAAATTAATATCATTAGTTGGTTCAACCATAATGATGGTATTATTTCCAATTGTGGGTTCATGTCAGGAAGCTTCTTCCCGACAAACTCAAAATATTGCAGCTATAAGACCTGCAGCTCAGACAGTGCCACGTATCATTTCTCCTGAAATCCTATCTGATAACAAGGTAACTTTTAGGTTATTTGCCCCCAAAGCTGATAGTGTTAAGTTGGTTTGTGACTGGATGTCAGGCACTCAGGCAAGGATAAATATGGCAAAAAACGATTCAGGTTTATGGAGCACTACATTAGGCCCTTTGTCACCAGAAGTATATGGATACACCTTTAATTTAGACGGAGTAACCGTCTTAGATCCCTCTAATCCTCTGATTAAGAGAGATGTCAGAAACAATACGAGCATATTATTAGTATCAGGGAAAGAATCAGATTTATATTCTGTAAAAGATGTTCCTCACGGAACATTGTCTAAAGTCTGGTATGAGTCTCCTACCCTGAAGCTAACGCGTAGAATGTATATATATACACCTGCCGGTTATGAAAATAGTAAAGAAACAAAATACCCTGTTTTATATCTTCTCCATGGTGCAGGAGGAGATGAAGATGCCTGGACCCAGCTAGGGAGAGCACCAGATATTTTGGATAATCTTATAGCACTTGGAAAAGCGAAGCCCATGATCGTTGTAATGACTAATGGTAATGCCAGCCAGGTAGCAGAAATGGGGTATTCACCTATATTAGCTATCCAGACAATCAGAACAACTGCTGCTTCAGGTACTCCTGGTGGAAATGCTTCTGGAAGATTTGAAGGAAGTCTGGTTAACGATGTAGTTCCCTATATTGAAAGTCATTATCGTGTACTAAAAGATAAGAACAATCGAGCTATTGCCGGTTTATCAATGGGTGGAGGTCAGACACAACGGATAACCCTTTCAAACCCTGATATGTTTGCATATATTGGTGTATTCAGCATGGGTGTCAGGAATCTTAATGATGAGATGGAAAATCAATTTAAAGTACTAAAATTTAATAATCCAAAGCTTTATTGGGTCGGATGTGGGGTAACTGACCCAATAGCATACCAGGGATCTCAGACTCTGGCGGCTTTACTTAAAAAATACGGATTCAACTATATATTTCGTGAGACTCCAGGCGGGCATACCTGGGCCAATTGGCGAATCTACCTCTCTGAATTGGCTCCTTTATTATTCACTTATTGATATATAACTTGAATATTTATATACTATTTATTTAATAAAATTCTAAATAACTCGAATTATGAAAAGACAAAATGTTGTGACACTATTAAGCACTATAAGTGAAATGATATTATTTATAATGTTTACAATATCGGCAACAGGTCAAAATCTGGTACAAAACATAGTAAAGAAGGATTTTAAAATTTTGAAGGGACAAACTTTTTTAAATCTTCCGGTCAATAATTCCGATAGGTTGATGAGGGCTACAATCAGATTGAATGGCAAGCCGCTTGATCGTTTTACAATTAATCTAGCCAGTACAAAACCTGAATTTTGGACATTTTTTGATGTTTCAGCTTATCAGGGTAAAACATTAACTATCGAAATTAGTAATGCACAACTAGGTATGCCTCGTCAGGGTGCAGAAATTGAAAACACAACTACATCTCCTGTAATAAATACAAAAGGTTTGGACCTGGTTTTTGCGGATTCCAAATTTCCAGGCATGGATAGTCTTTACAAAGAAAAAGATAGACCTCAGATTCATTTTTCTTCCCAAAGGGGATGGGTAAATGATCCAAACGGCCTTGTTTATGCTAAGGGAGAATACCACATGTATTTTCAACACAATCCCTATGGATGGCAATGGGGCAATATGCATTGGGGACATGCTATGAGCAAGGATCTTATTCATTGGCAACAAATGAAGGAAGCCATCTATCCGGTTATTGATGAAGGTGCTACAGGAAGAGGCGACGCAGCATTTTCCGGATCAGCCATTATGGATCCGGAAAATACTGCCGGATTCCGGAAGAATAACATTGATCCGATTATAGCTGTATATACAAGTACGGGAAGGGGAGAATGTTTAAAAATGAGCTACGATGATGGACAGTCATTTGTTGATTATGAAGGTAATCCTATATTAAAGCATAATGGGCGTGATCCAAAAGTGTTTTGGTATGCACCTGGTAAACATTGGGTTATGGTTGTATGGGATTCAGGGATACCAAAAAAACTAAGCCTGGGTATAGAAGCCTCCCTTCGTCAGCACTCCATCTACAATTCGCCCGATTTAAAGAACTGGACATATCAGTCAGGTGTTTCAGGCTTTTTCGAGTGTCCTGAACTTTTTGAACTTCCGGTTGAAGGTGAGTCAGGGATTTCAAAATGGGTGATGTATGACGCGAACGGACGTTACGTTGTAGGTGATTTCGACGGTAAGAAATTTAAAATAGAGCAACATTTTACCAAGTATGAAAACGGAGGGGAATATTTCTACGCATCCCAAACCTTCAATGACACTCCTGATGGCAGAAGGATTCAGATAGGATGGGGACGTAACATAACCCATCCCGGTATGCCATTTAATCAGGCAGAACTTTTTCCTTCTGAATTGAAGCTGAAAAGAACATTAAATGGTTATCGTCTATGTCCAACACCAATCAGTGAAATTAGCACTCTTTATAAAAACACACAGGTGGTGACCGATAAAGTCGTCCAATCAGGAGAAACCGCAGGTATTACGATAAACGGAGATAATCCGATACATGTTATTGCTGAATTCGAAAGAGGCGATGCTCCGATAACCTTCAATATACTGGGCTATAAACTCAGATTTGATAATGAATGGATATTTGCAACTACTCCACCGGATGATGGAAAGGGAAAACCTGAAGTACCGGCTGGCCCATTCCCTGCACCAACGGCTGCAACACCAGTTATATATGTCCCTGATTCAGATATTCTCAAAATTGAAGCAATAGTCGATAAGAATATACTTGAATTTTATGTGAACGACGGTGAATTGTATTATGTGACGCCATTTAATGGTAAGAAGACGGGGAGAATTGAAGCCTTGATACCACCAGCTACCGGTAACAGGAGTGGTAATAGGAAATTCATTCTGAAAAAGCTGGAAGTTCATGAACTTAATTCCATATGGAAGGAATAAAAAAGGATTTGTCCAGGGTTTAGTGTAATGATTTTAGATATTCTATTTATTGGGCACTGAGGATCTATAATAACCTAATTCCTGTTCTCTCTTCAACCAGATTGACTGAAGTCGATAAACTTCCATATTGTTTACCGTTATAGGTCCACCTAATGAGGACAGGTTTAGGTTAATATTTGACGGATCGGGGTAAAAGAGTTTTGAAAACGTAACTTCCCCCTGGTTTACATAAACCCCGATCGAATTACGATCAATTATGAATCTCAGTTTAATGCAATTATCTGTGGACGGATTACTGATTTGAGTTCCCATTATACTCAATTTTTGTTCTTTAACTGAGTAATCCACGGTTGTTCCTCGTACGTTGAATTCAAAACCTGACGCTTTGCCAAGATCTATATTCATAATAATTTCGAAAACGTCGCCCTGGATATCAGTAAGAGGATTTTCCCCTGGTTGTACGGTTTCGTTTTTCCAGAAATGCGGGTCATAACGCAATTGTTTTATTCCATCAACAAGGTTACGGCATAAACTTACTTTACCGTTTATAGTTTTTAATGTCAGCTCTGAGGGAAAGCACATTTGCTGACTCCATGTACGATTATGTTCAGGTGGTCCCTGGATTCTTAAAAAGGCTATTTGGATGAATGGTCCATCACCTTCATAAGATTTCTTCCATGTCTGAGTAGCGTATAGATCGTTACCGAAGTCAACTTTTTTATTAGCTGTTTCCTGAATGAACTCATTTCCATTGAAATCTCCAATCCGGTATGTCCCATCACCGTTAACAATGATCCATTTTTTGTTATTCTCATTTCCATCCACAGAAATGTTTAAGAAATCTGGACATTCAAAAAACCCTTCCACTTTACTCAGATATTCCCATTTAAGAAGATCATGCGACTTGTAAAATATGAACCCAGGTTCTTCATAGAGTACCATTCTCCATGACTGATCCGGTTTATACCAGAATACCAGCGGGTCACGATCTTTTCTTTCTCCTTTCTTTGATATAACAGGATTCTTTTCATGCCTGATCCATGTCTTACCTGCATCCCTGCTGAAAGCAATACAAATACCTCTGCCATAGTCAGTATAAAATATTACCAAGGTTTTTTCAACTCCTGACTGCAGACCAAGAGTATTGTTCCAGTCTACAATACCACTTCCACTCCCGGGTCTGTTATCAACGATTGTGTTAAGAATCTGCGGTTTTTGTTCCCAAAAGATGCAATCATAACTAGTAGCATGTCCTCAATTCTTATTGTCTCGACGTTGTCTTGACCATTCATCATACATATAAAACAGGTGATATTCTCCTTTATAAAGTATTAGACCTGTAGCATATGCAATCTGACCGGTTATGGGTGTATAATGGACCTGGGGACGGAAACCCTGGTTATAATGCATATTGTCAAATACGTTCTGATAGGACAACTGGTATTTATCTGCAGCTTCATTTGTCTGAACCTGAGCTGAGAGAGATAACGCAACAGATAGATTTAAGCTGAGAATTAAGAAAGCATTGCGAGTCATAGCTGTAAATATTATTTTATTTAAGATAAGAATTAATTTAATTTAAGCTGCATCTGTCGGTTAGAATGATTAAATTTAATATGATATAATATAATTAAGTTTTAATTAATTCCGGATAAGAGCCAATATTATTATTTGAAAGGCTTGTCCCGATGGTATATCTATTTAGTCGATCCTTAAGAAGTCCTTTTTTTCAATAACGTACCAGAATTAAAT
>JBAWXY010000082.1:0-10974 GCA_037143835.1 Bacteroidota bacterium | reverse complement strand
AATCAGGTGTTGAGTCTTCAGGGAGCGATATTTTTGTTAACCTGTCGCTTAACCGCAAAGAAGTTTACCTTGGTGAGCATATTGTGGCAACAGTTAAAATTTATACCCGGGTTAATCTTTCAGGTATTAACGAAATTAAATTCCCGGCATTTAACGGCTTTCTGAAATCGGACCTTGTAACTCCACCTCTCACATCACTGCAGCAGGAAACCGTTAATGGTACTGTTTACGGAACAGGTGTAGTTCAGCAGTTTCTGCTATATCCTCAGATTACCGGTGAAATCAGTATCGATCCGGTTCAGATATCTGTTCTCATTCAACAAAAGACAAGTCAGTCGGACCCGTTTTTTGGTGACTTTTTCTCATCAGTTCAGACAATACCCAGAGCAGTAGCAAGCCAGACAGTTAAAGTAAAAGTGAAACCTTTGCCAGGCATTCAACCTGATGATTTTTCCGGGATAGTTGGAAAGCTTGATCTGAAAGCAGTATTAAGCAAGGATTCTGTTAACGTAAATGATGCCGTTAATTTCAAAATAGCTATTTCAGGAAGCGGAAACCTTAAAATTGCCGGAACACCGGTGCTTAAATTATCCCCCGATATTGAGGTTTTCGATCCTAAAATATCGGATGATATTAAGAATGGACTTAACGGAACATCGGGACAGAAAACTTTTGAATATTTACTGATACCGCGACATTACGGTGATTTTACAATACCTTCCATAACTTATTCATATTTTAATACTTCCACGGGTAAGTATGAAAAACTTACAACTGAAGAATTCCATTTTCACACAAGAAAGGGGAGTGAACAGAATACCGGTATCACTGTTTATGGGGGTGTCTCAAAAGAAGATGTAAAATATCTGGGAAAAGATATCAGATTCATTAAATCAGACGCAGGGAAGTTGACTAAATCAGCTAATATTATTCTGTCAAAGCGTTCATTTTATAGCGTTTATGCATTTGCACTTTTCGCTTTTCTGGTAATATTATTTTTTAGAAGGGAACATATCAGACGAAATTCTGACCTGTCACTTGTCAGGAACAGGAAAGCCGGGAAAGTTGCCGTTAAAAGGCTGCACACAGCTTCAGTATGTCTGAAGAATGAGCAAATCGATAAGTTCTATGAGGAGATTCTTAAAGCGATATGGGGTTACCTGAGCGACAAACTGAATATTCCGGTATCTGATCTTTCGAGGAATAACGCAGTCACCTCCCTGATAGAAAGAGGAATAGATGAAGAAAGAATTAAAAACCTGAATGGTATTCTTGATGTATGCGAATATGCAAGATTTTCACCATCAGCATCGGGGAAAGAGGCAACAACTATTTATGAGGGAGCATCACAATTTATTAAGTCAGTTGAAAACTCAATAAGTTAGAAAATGAAATCAATAATACGATATATACTAACCCTGCTTGTTATTTTTCTCTTTGCACGAGAAGCTGTGTCACAGGAAACAAGTTCAGAAAAATTTAACCAGGGAGTTACTTACTTTACTTCAGGGAGTTACAAAGAGGCATTGCAGGTATGGACCGATATTTATAACACCGGTTACCGTTCAGCTGGTCTGAACTATAATATTGGTAATGCATATTTTAAGCTCAATAATATCCCTGATGCAATTCTTTACTACGAACGCGCATATCTGCTTAATCCGGCTGATGAAGATATTAATTATAACCTTCAGATTGCCAGGACATTCATTGTTGACAGGTTTCAGGAGATTCCGGAGCTCTTTTTCGTAAGATGGTATAATGTTGTTTCACTGTTCTTATCTACAAACTGTTGGGCAAAAATCAGTATTGGCTCATTTATTCTTAGTCTTTTATTGTTGTCGCTTTATATTTATTCATCAAGATACCGTCATAAGATTATTGGATTCTGGTTAGCAGTTTTCTTTTTTGTTCTCACTCTTTCTTCGTTTGCTTTCACTGTAAGAAATAAATCACTTGTTTACGACAGTCATAAGGCAATTATATCCAGCCCGTTGGTAAGCGGGAAAAGTTCTCCTGACAATAGCGGAACTGATCTGTTTGTTTTGCATGAAGGCACCAGTGTATCTATTGAAGATGAAGTCGGAGAGTGGTTTGAAATAATGCTTTCTGATGGAAATAAGGGATGGGTCCCGGTAAATAGTCTTAGTATAATATGACCTAAATGGAAGAGTTCGTAACAGCTTGCCCCAGAAACTGCTATAGTAGTTGTTCTTTCAGGGTTCAGGTTGAAAACAATAAAATCAGGAGAATCCTTCCTTATTCAGGAAATCTTGCTACTCCTGAAGGACCATGTATTAAAGGTTTATCCTACATTGAAAGAACTCATTCTCCTGAAAGGATTATTTATCCTCTGATAAAAACATCACAAGGTAGATTTCAACAAATCACTATTAATGAAGCGCTTGACATTATCAGCTATAAGCTCAATTCAGTAAGAGAAAAGTATGGTCCAAAAAGTATATTATGGTATAAAGGAAGCGGAATGTCGGGGCTTACAAACGAAATCGGATATTCATTCTGGAAAGTATTCGGAGGTACAACAATAACATATGGAAATCTCTGCTGGCCGGCAGGACTGGAAGCAGTAAGACTTACTTTAGGCTCTGTAAAACATAATGTTCCATGGGATCTGAAAAACGCTAAAACCATCATTATCTGGGGAAAAAATCCGGCTGAAACGAATATTCAGGAGATTGCTTTTATTGCCGGTGCTAAGGAAAATGGCAGCAGAATAATAGTAATCGATCCTTTACGAACTCCGACAGCCGACAAAGCCGACATACTATTCAGTCCGAAGGCAGGTACCGATGCGGCACTGGCACTTGCTATTGCCTGGGTACTGATTAAAGAGGACCTTATTGATTTGAACTTCATCGAGAAACATGTTAAGGGATTTGATGAATTCAGTCAATCTCTGCGGATATCTCCGGTTGAAGCTGAAAAAATAACAGGTATACCAGTCGTGAACATTATAGAGCTGGCATATATTATTGGAAAAGAGGGACCAGTTACTATACTTCCCGGTTATGGATTGCAGCGGCACCTGAACGGAGGACAGACTATCAGATCTATTCTTTCTCTTTCTGTTTTAACAGGCAATATAGGGAAACCTGGCTCTGGTTTTAATTATGCAAACCTGCAAAGCTATATATATGATAATCCTAAAGAACCATTGTCATATTATCCTGATCCTGAAAAAGATTTGCCATTCAGGAGAACAATTTCAATGGCGAAACTTGGAAGAGATATTTTGAATACCAGTGATCCTGAGCTAAAAGCAGCATGGATTGAAAGAGGGAATCCTCTCTTACAATCGCCTGATACAAATAGTGTTAAAAAAGCGTTTTCCGGGTTGGAGTTTAAAGTGGTTGTCGAACAATTCATGACTGATACTGCTGCGATAGCCGATATCATTCTTCCGTCAAAAGATATGTTTGAACAATCTGACATAATAGGCTCATACTGGTCTCCTTATATACAGTTCAAGCCAAAGGTCATTCAATCTCCCGGCGAAGTTATTCCTGAAAGTGATATTTACTTTCACCTCGCAAAAAGGCTTAATATGAATATTGGTACCAACCTGATACCTGAACCGGGAAATGAAAACATCGAGGAATGGCTCGACAACAGGATCAAAGGGTACTCAGAACTTAATCTTGATGATCTGAAAGAAGGTCCGGTTCTTGCTCCGGGACTTCAGCAGATCGCCTTTGAAGACCTGAAATTTGAAACGCCATCAGGTAAGATCGAGCTCTATTCATCTGAAGCTCAGTCAATATGGGGCACCTCTCCATTGCCTGATTATACACCACATGATCCTGATACAGGAGACAAATTATACCCATTAGTATTTGTTACTCCCAATACCGGGAGTCGCATCCATTCGCAGTTTGGCAATCTGAAAATTATAAAGGAGACTGTACAGGAACCCGCGGTCGGAATTTCTCCGGGAGATGCTGCAAAACGCAATATTTATTCAGGTAATAAAATAAGAGTATTTAATCAGACAGGAGAGATAATCAGTGTAGCAAGAATCTCGAATAGGATTCCTGCAGGATTGGTTGTTCTTCCAAACGGCATCTGGTATAACGAAGGGGGAGGTGGAAATCATCTTATTACCGGAAGGGAAACTGATATGGGCTATGGTGCCGCGTTTCATAATAACACGGTTGAAGTCGAAAGAGTTGATTAGTTATGCGTAAAGGGTTTATTTTCAGTCATAACAAATGTGTGAACTGTGGTGCCTGCAGTGCAGCCTGCATTCTTGAAAACGGATGGTCAATTCACCCAAGGGTGATCTTTACGTACAATTCCGATACAATACCTTCATTACCACTGACAAATCTTTCGTTAGCCTGTAACCATTGTGAAACACCCGTTTGTCTTAATGGGTGTCCGACTGCTTCCTATTATAGAGAACCGCTTACAGGAGCTGTAATTATTGATGAAAAGAAGTGCATCGGATGTAAATACTGTCAATGGAACTGCCCTTATGATGCACCAAAATTCGATACCGAAAATAGAATTATAGGGAAATGTAACCTTTGCTATTCCGGATTGATTGAGGGGCGCTTGCCTGCATGCACGACTGCTTGTCCGTCAGGTGCTCTCGAGTACGGGGAGCTTTCTGAACCTATCCTGAAAAATATTCCTTCATGGTTTCCCGATAAAAATCTTAACCCGGCAATCGTATTAAAAGGTAAGCAGAATAACGATCCCCTCAGGATAATCCCGGAAAATGTCTTTGAACCCGAAGTGCCAAAATTAGGTGCGAAGGAGAGAGGTATGGCCGGGGATTGGAGTCTATTCGCATTCAGCTTTTTGACTACACTATCTGTTGCAACAATAATTTCTTCATTTATTAATGGGATATTCCCCGAAAAAATACTTTTTGTTTCTATAATTATCCTGGCAGGAATAATATCTCTTTTTCATCTGGGGAAACGGCTCAGAGCCTGGAGAGCGATAGCAAATGTCAAAAGTTCCCCATTGAGCAGGGAGATAGCCCTGTTTATTATTTATTCAGTAGTCTCTTTCTTTGCAGTATTTTTCCAGTTACCCGGTTTCCTTCTTGCTTCCTCTATTGTTGGTCTGATTTTGCTTATTGTAATTGATAGCGTTTATATCTATGCTGATAAAAGAAAGTCTGTAATTATGCATAGCGGACAGACTTTTTTAAGTGCGCTGTTAATTGTTTCATTCTTTACAGGAATTGTTCTTCCGTTTATATTTATTGCTTTAATCAAATTAGCAGCATCAGCATATAGCCTTTCCATCAATAAAATAAATAACATTAATTTTGTAATCAGATTTCTCAGAATAGCTCTTCTACTTGTCACAGGAGTAAGTCTGGTTTCTGAGATATCTTATCCAGATCCGGTTATATCTTCAATATTTCTTACAGGAGAACTAATCGACAGGATAATATTTTACATTGACTTTTCCCCGGTTAATATTAACACTGAAATAATTAAGCAAATAAATATTGAAAGAAATGAAAAGAAAAGAGGTTAATAGTTCACGTATGCCTGTTTACAGGGATTCCGGTTTTGAACTTTATGATGCAGGCACCACTTCAGGTGCTTTCAAAAAGGAGACAGAACATGAAAGAGAACCAGATAATTACATATATTCCCGTTACCGCAACCCAACCGTTGTGTCTGCAGAAGAGGAGATAATGAAGATTGAAGGTTGTTCCTGGGCTTTGCTCACCCAATCGGGGATGTCTGCCATTGATACTGCCCTCTCGGTATTTCAATATGGTAAAGAGACCAGGCCATGGTTATTCTTTACAGAAATCTATGGCGGAACTATTTCATTTATCGAGTCGGTTTTGAAAAAGCAAAGAGGACTTGATATACACTATTTCACTCCGGATAATGGGAAATATGACCTTAATGAATTCGAAAAAGTAGTATCCCGGCTGAAGCCTGAATTTGTATATATCGAATCGATCTCAAACCCGATGCTGATAGTTGCTGATGTCACAGAAATTACCAGAACAGCAAAAAAACACGGATCGAAGGTTATTATTGACAATACATTTGCAACCCCCTGGCTTTATAAGCCCTTGGATGAAGGTGTTGATATTGTTATTCACAGTGCAACAAAGTATTTTTCAGGTCATGGTAACCTGACTGCCGGCGTGATCTGCGGAAATGACAAAAAGATTATGCAATCTGCTATTGAGTATAGGAAATTTGTCGGGCACATGCTCTCTCCTGATGATGCATACAGATTACAGACACAGATTCAGTCATTTGAACTCCGGTTCACGCGCCAATGCGATAACGCTTCAAAGTTGGCGGAACACCTTAGTAGGGTTCCTGTTATAAAAAAAGTCTGGTTCCCGGGATTGAAGAGCCATCCTACTCATAATATCGCTGAAAAGCTTTTTGGAGGTAAAGGATTTGGAGCAATGATAACATTTGATTTTGATGGGAAAGATGAAAATGAAAAAAGGGGCAGAAGAGATAAATTCATTAAACTGGTATCAGAAAAAATAAAACTAATACCCACATTAGGCGACCCGCATACAATTCTGATGCCTGTTGAAGCAGTGTGGGGGATTAAATATCCTGAGCCAGGAATGATAAGATTGTCAGTAGGTTTCGAAGACTATGGTGGATTAGAAACTACAATAACTAAAGCATTAAATGCTGTCTGAAAAGGCTGATTTATTTGTGTAGTTTAAAATTGGGATTAACCACCCCGTCATGACCCTGCGGGCATGACACCCCAAAACCTATCTGCTACTGCCAGTTTATCGGCTCAATACCGTTTTCTATCAGATAGTTGTTGCATCTGCTGAAGTGCTTATTTCCGAAGAATCCTCTGGAAGCAGAAAGAGGTGAGGGGTGAACAGATTCTAAAACCAGATGTTTTGATCTGTCAATGGATTCTCCTTTTTTCTGGGCATAGGCACCCCAAAGGAAAAAAACAATATTCTGCTTTTCGTTATTAAGTGTAGCTATAACACTATCAGTAAACTGTTCCCATCCCTTTTTCTGATGCGAACCGGCCTGATGTGCCCTTACCGTGAGAGTAGCATTCAGAAGCAACACACCTTGTGAAGCCCATCTTTCCAGATTTCCTGATGTGGGCCTGGATATCCCTATATCCAATTCAATTTCTTTAAAGATGTTTATCAGACTTGGAGGAAAATCAACACCCTCCCTTACTGAAAAACATAATCCATGTGCCTGTCCGGGACCGTGATATGGGTCTTGTCCGATGATAACAGCTTTGACATTTGGGAATGGACAAAGATTGAATGCGTTGAAAATAAGGCCTCCGGGAGGATAAATAGTCTTAACCTTATATTCTTCCTTAACAAATTCTGCAAGTTTAACGAAGTATTCCTTTTCAAATTCATCCTTCAGTTTTGACTTCCAGGTTTTCTCAATCTTAACATCCATGTTCTGTTTTTATAGCTTCTGTAGAATATATTTATTCACTGCTAAAGTAGTAATATAGAATTGAACTCACTTGTTTAAATCATTAATAATTCGCTGTATGACATCGATAAAAGGATATCCTGCTTCTTTTGTAGCAACAACAAATCCGCCATCGGGCGATATACATGGATTGGCATTTACTTCAAGAACATATACATTATCGTTACTGTCAGTTCTTACATCCACTCTGGCATAGCCCTTTAATCCGAATAAATGCCAGCAGGCGAGGACTGAATCTTTTAAGTTTTTTTCTAACTTTTTGTTCAGGCTGTTTCCGGGAAACTCCCTGACAGTATTTATATATTCAAAGCTATCCATTTCCCATTTAGCTTTGAAATCAACTATCCTTGGTTTGTTTTCATCATAATTCACAAAGACGATTTCGGCAGGAGGCAGCACTTCAGGACCATTTTTTCCTGCCAATACACTGATATTAAATTCCCTGCCATCAATAAAATCCTCAATAAACCAATGTGAATCATCAAGTTCCTTTAACTTTTTTTCAAAACCGGGTTTGCATTCAAACACCGAATCCCCTGTAATTCCAAGTGATCCATCCTCCCAGATTGGTTTAACGATATATTTCCGACCAGCAGCAAGAAGGTTGCTTTGCGATGGGGAATAAGACCCCGGGTTCAGTATACCTGCATCCCTCATGGCTTTCCCTGCAAGTGTTTTACTGCTCGTAATAAAAATAGCTTCAAGAGGGTTGCCGGAATATGGAATCGAATACAGATTCAGAAGAGCCGGAATAAAATAACTAAGTTCTCCCTTATTGTTTATCGATTCTACAAGATTAAAAACAAAATCAGGTTTCTCACCCGCCAGTGTTGCAATCTCTTCCATGAACCGGATGGTAATACCCTTTCTGTAAACGGCAATTCCAAGTTCTTTCAGATTCTTCTCAATATAAACCACTTGGTCGAGGACATCAAGTTCATCGGCAAGAGCACCTTCGCGAGGTTCATTATAAATAATACAGCATCTTTTCATGATCCTATTAACTTGAAACAAAGGGCTACTCAGCCTTTAATTCTCTTGATGGCTGCTTTCATTATCATCTCCATTAATGTCTGGTATTCAATACCATACATCCGCGATAAGATCGGCAGGTCTGAATGAATTGGATTAAGTCCGGCAAGCGGATTTGCTTCAATGAAACATATCTTTCCGTTACGATCGGCTTTCAGGTCAACTCTGCCGGCATCTACTGCCTCCAGTGCTTTCCATGCATGAAGTGCAACTGATTTGCATTCATCAATTATATCAGCATCCAGAGGAGTGTATTTACAATAATTTTGATAATTCTCCTTAACTTCAACAGAATAGGGGAGATTGTTTGCACAAATAACTTCCATTCCTCCGATTGCAAGTGCATCATCTCCTGAACCTGCAATACCAACAGTAAACTCCCGACCAGGAAGATATTCTTCAACCAGTGCAGGTTGTTTGAACTCTTTAAGTATCCACTCGACCATTGTCTTTAGTTCTCCTGAAGAATTCACAAGGCTTTTTTCCGTAATCCCTTTTCCTGTGCCTTCCGAAACTGGTTTGACAAAGAGAGGATATTTCAGATTGCACTTATCTAAATCTTTCAATTCCGTCATCAGACAACCGGGGCTTACAGGGACACCTGCAGCAGCTACAACGAGTTTTGCAAGATGTTTGTTTAACGATATTCCCATAGTTACTGGACCGCTGAATACATAAGGTATTTTGTATTGATCAAGAATGGCTGGAACAACTGATTCCCTTCCATCTCCGTACAATCCTTCAGCAATATTAAAAACCATATCCCATCGTCTGCCGGAAGCAAGGGCCTCAATGAGTTGAAAAGTGTTCCCGATAGGTTCTGTTTCATGCCCCATCAATTTTAAGGAATTTTCAAGGGCATCGACTGTTTCCTGCTTGTCAAATTCGGCAGTTTCATCCATGGAATATCCTCGGTCAATATACCATGACCGTAAATCAAATGTTAAGCCAATTTTCATCTGTAAGCCCTATTTTTCAGGATATTCGCATAATACACCCTTGTAGTTACGCATTACAATATGTTCATCATTATGTTCTACAACATAATTTGGCAGCAAAGGAATTTTTCCTCCACCGCCGGGAGCATCAACGACAAACGTAGGTACTGCATATCCACTGGTGAAGCCTCTCAGTCCCTTAATTATTTCCAGACCTTTTTTAACGGTAGTCCTGAAATGTCCCGAGCCGGGTATCAGGTCGCATTGATAAAGATAATATGGTCTTACCCTTATTTTAAGCAATCTATGCATAAGTTCCTTAATAGTAGGAACGTTATCATTAATACCCTTAAGAAGAACAGTCTGGCTTCCAAGAGGGAATCCACCATCGGCAAGTTTATTACATGCCTTAGCACACTCATCAGTTATTTCTGCCGGGTGAGAAAAGTGCAGGCTGATGAAGAGAGGGTGATATTTTCTGAGTATATTTATCAAACCGTCAGTAATTCGCTGGGGTAAAACCACAGGAATTCTTGTTCCGATTCTGATAATCTCAACGTGTTCAATACGCCGGATATTAGAAAGGATGTAATCGAGTGTCTCATCGCTTAAAGTAAGCGGATCACCGCCACTGATAAGAACATCTCTAACCTCCTTATGGCTGGCTATATAATTAAATGCCTTTTCATAATCCTGTCTTCCGAGTTTATCAAGTTTCCCGACAGAATGTGAACGGGTACAATATCTGCAATAATTTGAACAAACCTGGGTAACTGTGAAAAGAACCCTGTCGGGGTATCTGTGTACAATCCCTTTTACAGGAGAAAATGATTTCTCGTGCAAAGGATCGGACTGTTCGCTGCTTGACTCAAGAAGTTCTTCCACAACCGGTATTACATTGCGACGTAAAGGATGTAAAGGTTTGCTGTCGTAAATCAATGAAGCAAAATACGGTGTAATCCTCAGAGGAAGACGGCCTTTAAGATTATTAATAGCCATAATCTCCTTATCGGATAATTTCATGATTTTCTTTAGGTCTTCGATGCTGTTGATAGCATTCCGAAGCTGCCATTTCCAATCATTCCAGGAATCGATAGTTGTTAGGGGGAAGTAGCGGTGCATGAACTCCGAACTTCGGTTGCTAACTAACGGTATTGGGATTTCGTTTTGCGAAAAAAACGTGGTTTTCGCGCCAGGTTCTTCATCAGAAGAACAACCCACGAGGCGACTCTCTCCATGGAGGGTCGTAGCCTCATTATTGTTAGCATTCATAGCAGATGATGAGAATTTTCACCTTGTCTTTTTAAGTTTGTTTGTTTTAAATTAATAACTGTTTATAAATATTTGGTGACGAAAGTAAATAATCTATAAATACAATGTATCATCAGACCATAAGAAATATTAACACAATTAGCATTTTATTAACAATCGATATTTTATTGTTGATTTTTGTGTTTCTATTAAATTGGTTATCTGTATATTATGACATATCTTAGGTTAAGGTGGATTAAGCGTTAAATTGGTATTTTTTTGATCATTTTTTT
>JBAWXY010000081.1:0-11039 GCA_037143835.1 Bacteroidota bacterium | reverse complement strand
GCTTCGCTCGGTTTAGGGAGAGGTTAATTTAGAAAATGAGTCTTCTTATCATTAAAGATAAATTGAATTATCCCTGTTTTCAGTGATAAACGGGGCAATAGCCCTATTATAGATTCCTTGTACATAGGCAATTGCCATTCCGTAGTTGGTGACCGGCACTCCGGATTTAATCGCAGTCCGGAGCCTGTTATGAAGCTGTTTTCTTGTTATCATACAACCACCGCACTGTACAACCAGAGAGTAGTCTGTTATAGGCCGGGGTAAAATATCGAGGCCTGCCACGACATCATATTCAATTTTTTTGCCTGTAAAACTGGTTATCCATCGCGGGATCTTCGTTCTTCCTATGTCGTCGCACGAGACATGATGTGTGCATGATTCAAGAAGAAGAACCCTGTCCCCATCTTTTAATTCAGATATTTTTGGAGTCCCTTTAAGATAGTTATCAAAATCACCTTTAAACCGGGCGAGCATTATACTGAAGCTGGTCAGTGGAATATCGTGAGGAATAGAGGCATCGGCTTTTACAAATACCTGTGAATCGGTGATGGCAAGTGCAGGTTTTATTTTTGTCTTTTTCAGGAAGGCATCAACTTCCCTCTCTTTCAAAACAATAGCAATAGCTTCATTGTCAAGAATATCCCTGATGGCCAGTACCTGTGGAAGGATAAGTCGACCTGCCGGAGCTTCTACATCGATTGGCGTAATAAGGAGTACAATATCTCCATAACTTATGAGGTCGCCAAGGAGAGTTGGAGTTTTGTATGAGTGTTCGGGGATTGTGTTACGGATGAGGGTGATAAGCTCCTCATAATTACGTTTATCTTTGGAGGAAAACTCAAAGAGCGTTGTCCCTGTCAGAGAAGACACCTTATTTTTAAAATCTGTTGTAGGCTCTTCAATGTCTGATTTGCTGTGTATTACAATAAATGGGAGATCCTGATCATGGAATTTTTTAATTAGATCATATTCATATTCTCCCCATGAATTATTAGTAATAATAAGGAGAGCAAGGTCGACTATTTCCAGCGTTCTGACTGTCCGGTCCACTCTTTTCTGTCCAAGGTCACCTGAGTCGTCAATACCGGCAGTATCAACAAGAATCACAGGACCGAATCCTGTGATCTCAAATGATTTTTTTACCGGGTCGGTGGTGGTTCCGGCATGATCGGATACTATTGCAATATCCTGACCTGCAAGACAGTTAATTAGGCTGCTTTTACCATTATTACGACGTCCGTAAATACCGATATGCGGTTTTGACTCTCTTCCTTTGGCCATTATGTGAAGGAATAGGTAATTTCAAGATCATCGAGCGAAAAACCCAACTGAAGCAGGTTGCCGGGTTGAAGAATGGTTTTGAGTTTTGTGTCATCAATAACTTTCAGTATGCTGTTGGCTTCGAAGATATTGATTCTCTTTTCTTTCATAAGTAAGGCAATTTCTGCCGCTTTATGATACCCGATGTGCGGACTCAATGCAGTTGTTATTGATGGGCTGTTAATCAGTGCTTTATAACCGGAGTCTCCATTAATAATCAGACCTGCAAAGAGATTGTGCAGCAAAGTGTTGTCGCATGATATCAGAAGGTTTATACTTTCAATGACTGCGCAACCGATAACCGGAAGATATGCATTCAGTTCTAGGTTGCCTTGTCCGCTCAGTGAACTGATAAGGACATCATTGGAATAAATTTTATGAGCTGCGGAAATAACAAATTCTGGTATTACAGGATTAATCTTCCCCGGCATAATTGAACTTCCAACCTGCCGTTCAGGGAGTGAAAGGATTTTTTCCCCGGCGATGTCCGAAGCAAGAAGGCGTAAGTCGCCCGACATTTTTTCGAGGTTAACTGCATGTGCCTTAAGTGTGGCATGTATCTCAACCCATTTGTCAAGGTTAGAGGTAGCATCAGAAAGATTTTCACTATGAGCCAGTGACAGTCCTGTAAGATTACGTAATTCAGGAACGACCTCTATTATGAAAAACCGTGGTAATGATAATCCTGTTCCGATGGCACCGCCGCCAAGATTCACCTGCTTAATTCTTTCAGAGCATTTCGATACCCTCCACCAGTCACGGGAAAGTGCCTCATTATATGTGCTGAACAATATTCCGTATGAGGATGGTACCGCTTCCTGCATCTGAGTATAACCCGGACGGAGCTTCTCTCTGTTTTCCTTTTCGAACTCTTCAACTTTCTGCCGTAGCATGTTTATCTGTTCTTCGAGCGATTGAAGAAGTCTCATAACAGCAACGGCGAGAGCTGTCGGAATTACATCGTTGGTTGATTGATAAATATTTGCGTGTTCCAAAGGATCGATAAAACTGTATTCACCGCATTTATGTCCGGTATTGAGAAGTGCTGAATTTGTGATGATTTCATTGATATTCATGTTAATACTTGTACCGGCGCCACCCTGGACAGCCGGAACTATGAATTGATCAGAATGGTTTCCATACGCAATTTCACCTGCCGCTTCAATGAGAGCATCAAGTATATCGTTGTTGATTATTTTAACCGGAAGGTTCTGCCCGAATTTTTCAGTTGCAGCATCGCGGAATTTCCTATAGGTGTTGTAGCAGGCTAGTTTGGTAATACCCACAGCCTTATACCATTCAACCGGGAATTGAGTATTACCGGGAAAATTCTCTTTTGCCCTCATTGCATGAATGCCATACAAGGCGTCAGAGGGTATCTTCTTTTCTCCCAGGCTATCTGTCTCAATCCGGTACATAAAACTAATTATTGGTTCCGGAAACTGGCAGTGCATAGGCAAGGACATCATTTCCTGTAATTTCATTAGGGCATAGGATGATCATTCTTTCAAGAACATTCCTGAACTCTCTGATATTTCCGGTCCATTGGATTTTTTGCAGTTCTATGATCGCATCCTTTTTAATTATCTTCTTACTCATCCCGTATTCGTTGCAGATCAATGTATTAAAGTATTCTGCAAGAATAGGGATGTCATCCTCTCTTTCATTAAGTGAAGGAACATGAATCAGAATAACACTGAGCCTGTGATACAGATCTTCTCTGAATCCGTTATTTTCAATCTCCTTTTTAATGTTCTTATTTGTTGCGGTTATTACCCTTACGTTAACGTGAATATCTTTGTCGGAACCAACCCTGGTGATCTTGTTTTCCTGGAGAGCTCTTAATACTTTTGCCTGGGCTGATAGGCTCATGTCGCCTATTTCATCGAGAAAAAGTGTTCCTCCGTTTGCCTGCTCAAATTTACCTATTCTTTGTTTGATGGCTGATGTGAATGAGCCTTTTTCGTGACCAAAAAGTTCACTTTCAATAAGTTCAGAAGGGATGGCTGCGCAATTGACTTCAACAAACGGACCTTTTGCCCTGGTGCTTTTTTCATGTATCTGATGAGCTACCAGCTCTTTACCTGTTCCGTTGGCTCCGGTAATAAGTACTCTTGCCTCAGTAGGAGCAACCTTGTCGATCATTTTTTTGACCTGTTCAATTGCTTCCGATTCACCGACGATCTCATACATCTTACTGACCTTGTTTTTAAGAACCTGGGTCTGGGTGATAAGAAATGACTTATCCATTGCATTACGGATCGTGATAAGGAGCCTATTAAGGTCAAGAGGTTTTTCAAGAAAATCGTAGGCTCCCTTTTTTATTGCTTCCACAGCTGTGTCGATGTTACCATGGCCTGAGATCATAACAACAGGTGTATCAGACGATATCTCCGATATTTTAACAAGGACCTCTATGCCATCCATCTTAGCCATCTTGATATCGCAGAGAACTATATCGTATGAATTGGCAGAAAACATTTCAAGACCTTTGGGTCCGTCTTCAGCAAGGTCAACTTCATGTTTCTCATATTCAAGAACCTCCTTCAGAGTGTTACGGATAGCTCTCTCATCATCAATAACCAGTATTTTCGACATTTTCCTCTTATTAGTGCTTTCATCATATTTGGAAAAGGCTTCAGGCATCTGGCTACAGGCAACCGGATTATAATAAAAAGTACAATCACCAATAGCCTGCAGTCTGTCGCCTGTAGCCTTTATCCGCTATACCTTAGCCACTTCCACATCTCTTTCCAGGAGGTTTTCTTTCCATACATAAGGATACCTGTGCGGTAAACTTTTGCAGCCATCCATACAAATCCCAGAAATGTTACCAGCAATAAGACCATTGAAACGGCTATCTGCCAGTAAGGTACACCAAAAGGAATACGTGCCATCATTACGATGGGAGATGTGAGTGGGATCAAAGAGCACCAGAAAGAGAGTGAACTCTCGGGGTTTTGCATTGTACCCATTGCCACCATCAAAGCGAATATTATTGGTATAGTTACAGGAAGCATAAATTGCTGCGTCTCGGTTTCATTATCGACCGCCGATCCGATTGCTGCAAAAACTGATGCATAAAGAAGATACCCTGTGACGAAATAAAAGATAAAACAAATTATTATTAAGCCCCAAGGTTGATTCATTGCGTTGTCAAACATTTTGGAGAATTCGGCAAGCTGAGGTGACATAGTTGTAGTTCGTGCTGTTATGGCTGCCTGCTGATCACCTGACATTAAATTCTGTGGATCTGATTGTGTGATTTCAGTAGGATCGCTCTTTTGCAGGATGGTAGTTTTAAGAACAGTTACAGCTGCCATAGTCAGGAATATCCAGATCAGGAATTGTGTGAGACCAACAAGGGCAATACCTACAATTTTCCCCATCATTAACTGTACCGGTTTTACCGAAGAGATAATAACCTCGACAACCCTGCTGGTTTTTTCTTCAATTACTCCCCTCATAACCTGGGATCCGAAAATGAAGACCAATATATACATCAAAAATCCAAGTATGTATGCCAGTGCCATTGCTATACCTGTGCTTGTCTCTTTTACTGCGCCTGATTCATCAATCTTAATTGTCTGAATTGAGACATTTGTCTCGATGTTTTTCATTATTTCATCAAGATTATCAATTTTGTAAGAGAGCAGCTTTTGCCTTTCAATCTCCTTTTTAAGTGACCTTTCAATATCTTGCAGGAGTCCGATAGGTGGTTGTTGCTTTGAGATGAGCTGAATAGCATTAGGAGTATTTACCAGCTCGGGCGAAATATAGAGAATACCATAATAACCTGCCTCTTCAAATGTCTTTTTCAGGTCTTCAACTTTGGTATTTTCAAGGTACACAAATTCTGCATCTTTAGTGTTTTTAATAACGCCTTTAAAAAGATCCGAATTATCTTCAATTACAGCAATCTTTTTAAAATCACCATCCTGGTTCATCATCAGTAATGGAAGCAGGACAACCAGAGCTGCCATGAGAAGCGGAGCAAGAATAGTCATAATTATAAATGATTTTTTTCTTACCCTTGTTACGTATTCTCTTTTAATAATAACAGATATCTTGTTCATAATATGAAGGTTACTATGTTAATTGTCAGTTTTAATTACGGGCTTCAATTACCCTTATAAATATCTCGTTCATTGATGGAAGAGCCGGGTTAAATGAGATTATATTACCCGATTTCATGGCAGTCTGAATAATCTCATTTGTCTGAATATTACTGGTTGTCTTAATGCGGATAATACTTTTGTTATTATCTTTTTGCTGATTCAGGACATTGTAATGATCGTTCCCCTCTATTTTTACATCGCCGGCAAATACAAGATCATATTCATTGGCAGCCCATTGACTACGGATCTCATCTACGCTACCTTCAAGTATTGTTTTTGCTTTATCGATAAGGGTGATATTATCGCAAAGCTCTTCAACGGATTCCATGTTGTGGGTTGAAAAGATTATTGTGGCTCCTCTTTCCCTGAGGAAAAGGATCTCGTTTTTAATAATATTGGTATTCAGAGGGTCAAATCCGGTGAAAGGCTCATCGAAAATAAGAAGTTTAGGTTCATGGAGTATAGTTATTATGAACTGGACTTTCTGTTGCATTCCTTTTGATAATTCTTCGACTTTTTTGTCCCACCAGTCGATAATATCAAGCTTATTAAACCAATACTTTAATCTTTTCATTGCTTCAGCTTTCGAGAGTCCTTTGAGCTGGGCAAAGTAAAGAGCTTGTTCTCCTATCTTCATTTTTTTATATAAGCCTCTTTCTTCCGGCAGGTAGCCGATGACCTGGACATCATCAGGCATCAGTTTTTTGCCGTTAAGGAATAACTCACCGGAATCAGGTCCGGTTATCTGGTTGATGATCCTGATCAGGGTAGTTTTTCCGGCACCATTAGGTCCCAGGAGTCCGTAAATGCATTGTTTCGGTACCGAAATGCTGACATTATCAAGCGCTAGCTGGTTGCCGAATTGTTTTGTGACATTCTTTGCTTCAAAAAGTGCCATAAGGGTTTAAATTTATATTATTTTAAAAGAAGAAGTGTAAATATAGAAAAGATTCTATTCAAAGTACCCTCTCATCCTATCGAAAAAGCCTTTATCATTTTTATCGGGATTTGGTGTGAAAGATTCGGAGTCTTTGAATTTCTCGAAGATCTTTATCTCATCCTTGTTCATACTTTTGGGTATCCAGACATTAACATTGACAAGCAGATCACCTCTCCCATATCCATTAACTTCAGGTAATCCTTTTCCTCTGAGCCGCAGGATTTTACCGGGTTGGGTGCCAGGTTCTATCTTTATCTTAACATTATTATCAACTGTTGGCACTTCAACGTGAGTTCCGAGTATTGCATCAGGGATACTAATAAATAAATTATAAATGAGGTCGTTACCCTCTCTTATCAGCTCAGGGTGTTCCTCTTCATCAATTACCACAAGCAGGTCGCCATTAACTCCGCCTCTCCTGGGAGCATTTCCTTTGCCACCTACTGTCAACTGCATTCCTTTACCGACACCGGCCGGGATGTTGATTTTAATTATCTCTTCTTTTTGTATAATACCTTCTCCGTAACATGCAGTACATTTTTTAGTAATAGTCTTGCCCTCTCCACCGCATGAAGGACACACCGAGGACGTCTGCATTTGGCCAAGCATTGTATTGGTCAGTCTTGTAACATGTCCCGAGCCATGACAAGTGGAACAGCCCGAGAAACCTGATGAATCGGCTGCTCCTGTTCCCTGACAGGAACTACATGTATCGTATTTATTTACCTTGATTTTTTTCTCTGCTCCGGCTGCGATTTCCTTTAGGTTGAGTTTAACTTTAACCCTGAGGTTGCTGCCTTTATTAACCCTTTGTCCACGCCTGCCTCCTCCAAAAGCACCAAATCCACCGAAGGCATCACCAAAAATATCTCCGAATGATGAGAAGATGTCATCCATCGTCATTCCCTGACCCCCGAAGCCGTTAGCTGAGCCTCCCATTCCGGCATGGCCGTAACGGTCGTAACGGGCTTTTTTCTTCTCATTACTTAAAACTTCGTAGGCTGCAGCAGCTTCCTTGAAATTTTCTTCAGATTTCTTATCACCCGGATTTTTGTCGGGATGAAACTTCAACGCCTGTTTTCTGTATGCTTTCTTTATCTCCTCTTTTGTGGCCTCTTTCGATACTCCAAGCACTTCATAATAATCTCTTTTTCCCATCCCTTTTTAATTTTGTTTTATAGCCACAGTTCCAAGATATTGAATAAGTTGTTTCATTTATTCCCCGACCACTACTTTCGAGAACCGTAAAACCTTATCTTGCAGATAATAACCTTTTAGCACTACATCTACCACTTTCCCTTTTTTGTCATCATCAGCAACAGGAACTTTTGCAACAGCTTCATGAAGATTAACATTAAAATTACTGTTCAGTGACTCAATTTCTTTTATTCCGTTTTGTTTAAGAAATTCGCTGAACTTACTATAAATGAGATCAATCCCGTTTTTCATAGCAACACCATCGGTAACTGTATCCATAAGTTTCAGGGCTCTTTCAAAATCATCCATGAGAGGTATGATTTTCAGCAGAAGGCTTTCTCCGGCGTATTTTGATAATTCCATTTTTTCGCGAAGGGTTCTTTTCCTGTAGTTATCAAATTCAGCGGAAAGACGGATATACTTATCCTGCATCTCTGCCAGTTTTTCTTCAACGACCCTCACTTCAAGGGCGATATTGTCAGCAGTGTCCCCTATACAGATGCAGCCTTCCGCTGCAGATTCCGTTGAATCACCGGAAGGGGGAATATCCGATATTCTGCCGTTATTATTCTGCGGTTTACGAGTATTTTCTTTATTATCAGTTGCTTCGTTAAGATTTTTCTGTTTAGTTTTTTCCGGGTAATGCTTCTTTTTCCTCATCATCACACACTGTATTTCAGTTTAATATCATTATTTAACAAAATACCTGCCAACGCATCTAACTTGACAAATTGGCAGGGAAGGAGAGAAACGAAGGCAGAAAGATATCACAGTTAAAGATCAATGGGATTGCCGCGCCCTTCTTCGTCGGGCTCGCAATGACACTGCAAGTAAGTTTAGTTCGTTTTGTGATTGCACAACACATGATTACATACACAGTCATTGCGAGGAGCGAGCTACGAAGCAATCCATCACTACTATAACAGAACATCCAAATGTAGTGACTTTGAATCATCAAACTAATCAGACTCTTTGAATATCCGCACCGAGGGCATTAAGTCGTTTATCTATATTCTGATAGCCCCTGTCGATCTGTTCAATATTATGAATAACACTTTTCCCATCGGCCGAAAGTGCAGCTATCAGCAGGGCGACTCCGGCTCTGATATCAGGAGACGACATTACGGTCCCTTTTAGTCTGATCATTTTATCCTGACCAATTACTGTTGCTCTGTGCGGATCACAAAGAATTATCTGGGCTCCCATATCGATCAGTTTATCAACAAAGAACAGACGGCTTTCAAACATTTTCTGATGAATAAGAACAGCGCCTTTTGCCTGTGTTGCTGTTACCAGTAAGACACTAAGCAAGTCGGGAGTAAGGCCCGGCCAGATAGCATCAGCTATGGTCATAATCGATCCATCGATAAACGTCTCTATTTCATAATGTTCCTGATGGGGTATAAAGATATCATCACCTCTTCTTTCGAGTTTTATTCCCAGACGGCGGAATGAATCGGGTATAATTCCAAGGTTGTCGTACGATGTATTTTTAATTGTGATTTCCGATGCTGTCATTGCAGCCATTCCGATAAACGATCCTATTTCGATCATATCGGGCAGGATAGTATGTGTGCAACCATTCAAACCGGATACTCCGTCAATATAAAGCAGATTGGAACTTATCCCTTCGATTTTTGCTCCCATCGAAACCAGCATCCTGCAAAGTTGCTGAACATACGGTTCACAGGCAGCATTGTAAATTGTTGTGCGTCCCTTTGCCAGAACTGCGGCCATGATAATATTGGCTGTCCCGGTAACGGAAGCCTCATCAAGGTGCATATAGGTACCTGTTAATGACGGAGCTTCAACTTTAAAGAACGGATCGGAAGTATCAAATTCAAATTTTGCTCCAAGTTTTTGGAAACCAATAAAATGGGTGTCAACTCTGCGTCGTCCGATCTTATCACCACCTGGTTTTGGTATGAAAGCTTTTCCGAACCGGGCAAGGAGTGGGCCGACTATCATTATTGATCCTCTTAAGCTGGAACTCTGTGCCCTGAATTCGCTTGTCTGAAGGTAATCAAGATTAACATCGACAGCTTCGAAACTTGTTACAGAATCTGATTCTTTGGTTACTTTAACACCCATACAACCAATCAGTTCTATCAGTTTATTTACGTCGCTGATATCGGGAATATTTTTGATGGTAACTTTTCCGGAGGTGAGGAGAATTGCACATATAACCTGCAGGGCTTCATTTTTGGCTCCCTGAGGTGTTATTTCTCCCTTAAGCGATTTTCCACCATGGACAATAAAAGTACCCATTAATGTCTGCTGTATCCTTTTTTCTTTATGAATTGTTTATTCTGCTGTTTGCCATGAGGTTTTCCCAGTGGCTTTCTTTTTACAGGAGGTATCAGCTCTCTTACTTCAAGGATTCTTACACCCTCTGTCATCTTCAATCTCCCTTTAGATAATAATTTCATATTGCCGATAATCACCTCGTCAGCAACCTGCCCTCTGTTCCAGGTGATATATGATTTTTTCATCTGATTAACTATCAGCGTAGTAAGGTACTCCTTCGCTTCTCCCTCTTCCATTTCTGAAGCTGCGTCAATCATCAGCTCTATAATACGTCCATAGTGAAGGTATTTTATCTCACCTTGTCTGTAAGGCACCTGTTGGGGTTTCTCAACAAACTTCGAAGGTTCCGGAACCGGGTAAGGTGAATCAATATCCAGATCAAAGCTTGCAATCAGGGCAAGATGATCCCACAGTTTATGCTTAAAATCGCCGATATCGCGAAGGTGAGTATTAAGGTTGCCCATTATCTGGATAACTGTCTTGGCTGCACGGTTTCTCTCATCCCTGTCTTCTATGGTCTTAATATGATCGACCATCTTCTGGACATTCCTCCCATATTCAGGCAATGCCATCCTATTCCTCTGTGTATTGTAATCGTAACTCATCCTGTGCTGTTTATTTTATGCAAAGCTAATAATTTTAAGCAAATTCAAGAAAGGTTGACAATCTGAAGACGAAGAAAAATGATAGCTTTGTTTATAGAAAAAATTAAAAATATCTGATCTGTTTTTTATTTAAGTTGTACCCATGAAGGCTGTCACTGTTAATGAACTCAAACAAGAATTAATTAATCGTTCACCTAAAGAACTGTTGGGACTCTGTCTTCGTTTGTCAAAATTCAAAAAGGAAAATAAGGAATTATTAACTTACCTCTTGTTTGAATCATCTGACGAAGCATCATATATTGTAAGTGTAAAAAGGGAGATTGATCAACAATTTGAGCAGATAAATAAAAAAAGCTATTACGTTATCAAAAAAAGCCTTCGCAAAATTTTGCTCAATACCAGGAAGTATATCAGATATTCACAGAAGAAAGAAACGGAGATAGATTTACTGATTTATTTTTGTGTAAAACTAAGAAAATTCACCCCCTCCATTCAAAAGAGTACGAGGCTCCGGAATCTTTACAATGGACAAATAGAGACAATCAGAAAAAA
>JBAWXY010000080.1:0-11042 GCA_037143835.1 Bacteroidota bacterium | reverse complement strand
CAAGGTATCCCAACCCGAAACTGAATGAATTGTTATTGGTGCTGAAGCCGCTCCTGATCCAAAGTTTTTTTGCTACCTCATATTCAAAGCCCGTTCTGATTATCAATTTACTTCCGGAACTCATTTCAACCTCAACCCCCGCAAAAAGTAACTTGTTCAGGTCTGTTCCTGCTCCAACCCTGAGGGTTGTTGGCAAGTAGGTTTTTCTTATTGAATTGGGTACAGGGTTGAACAGATGAATCCCGATCCTGATATTTTCTGAGGGTGTGACAAGCAGACCGGCTTCACATGTAACAGATTGATTATTACCATACTCCCCTGAAGCTCTTTCTGAGAAATAGTCGACTTGTATCCCGGCGGATATTTTCTCTGAGAGTTTAATCCCACAAGCCAGCCCTGTCATATCCCGTTTAAAGTCGGTATACCCAAAATGTGAATAAACAACTCCAAGTGAGGCTTTTCCGGCAGGAATTATCATACCAACTGAACGGGTACCAAGTTCCCTGATACTGAACCTGTTTTCGTAGTTTATTCCGAAAGAAAAAGAGTTATTATAAGCCAGTGATGCCTGATTATGGAATGAAGACCAGAACCCGTTCTTCATAATACAAACGTATCCCATTCCTGCTTCACCGGCTCCGGCTGATGGACGATAAGGATCTCCACCGGAAGCGGTTAAAGAGAGAAATATGTAAAATACAGAAACAGATATCTTGTGCAGCGAGCTCAACTGTTTCAAAAATTATAGTACCAAGATACAAAAAATTGTATTCTCTGAATTAAAATAAAGAATTTTAATTAGTCTTGTATTGATACTTTACATTCTTCAGTTCCTCATTGGCCTGAACGATCTTCTTTTTAAGAGATTCCTTGTATTTTACCACCTCTTTCATAATTGCATCATCACCGGTGGCAATAATCTGAGCAGCCAGGATACCTGCATTCTGTGCAGCATTAACACCCACAGTGGCGACCGGTATTCCCGGAGGCATCTGGAGAATGGAAAAAATGGAATCCAGTCCTTCAAGTGAAACTTTAATAGGTACTCCGATAACAGGAAGTGGCGTCATGGCGGCTATTACGCCGGGAAGATGTGCTGCCATACCTGCTGCCGCAATAATCACTTTTATTCCCCGGGAAGCGGCATTTTTTGCAAATTTTTCAACCTCTTCAGGGGTTCTGTGTGCCGAAAGAGCATTCATCTCAAAAGGTATCCTGAAATCGTTAAGAATCTCTGCTGCTTTCTCCATTATTGGCAGGTCGGACGTGCTGCCCATTATGATGCTTACAATCGGTTCCATTTAAAATAATTTAATTTAACTTGCTGACGAGGACAAAAATAAGTTATTATTTTCATATTTTCGCATCGGCTGACATTTCAAAAATTGCCGTCATGAAAGAAATCCGGATACTTGATAAAACATTCAGAGAATTGATCACCGAAAAGGCCATCCTTTGCAGGATAGATGAACTTGCCAGGCAGATGAACAACGACCTTGCAGGAAAAGATGTGGTCTTCCTTGGAATTCTTAACGGAGCGTTTCTTTTTGCGGCAGACCTGTTCAGACGGATTAACCTTCAGGCACGGATATCTTTTGTGAAACTTGCATCATATGAAGGAACGAGCTCCTCCGGGTCAATCAAAGAGCTTATCGGATGGAATGAGGATATTAAAAACAAAACCATTGTTGTTATTGAGGATATTGTAGATACAGGAAATACTCTGGAACGCATAGTGGATGAGCTTGTTATAAGAAAGGCATCTGAAATAAAAATAGCTGCGATGCTCTATAAACCTGCCGCATACAAAAAAGATATCCCAATTGATTATGTGGGTTTTAAAATTCCAAACGATTTTGTGGTTGGATATGGTCTCGACTATGATGGTTACGGTCGTAATCTGTCATCCGTTTATACATTAATTAAATAATTCATAATTCATAATTCATAATTCATAATTCATAATTTAATTTATTCTATGGTTAATTTTCTGATTTTTGGTCCTCCCGGTTCAGGCAAGGGAACACAGTCGGTAAGGCTGGCTGAGAAATTCAATCTTATTCATCTTTCAACAGGCGATATGCTTCGCGCTGAGATTACTGCAGGTACTGAGCTTGGTAAAAAGATGAGTCTTATCATGTCGAAAGGAGAATTGGTGCCAGATGATGTTGTAATTGAGATGATTGCATATAAGATTGATAACAGTAAAGGGTTAGCCGGATTTCTATTTGATGGTTTCCCACGCACAGTAGCACAAACTGTTTCTCTCGAAAAAATGCTGAATGAAAGAGACATGAAAATAGACCAGATGCTAGTCCTCGATGTTGACCATGATGAGCTTGTTAAGAGATTAATAGCCAGGGCTGAATTATCAGGAAGACCTGATGATAAGGACCCAGCTGTTATTGAAAACAGGATTGAAGTTTATAGAGAGAAAACAGAACCAATTATTAATTATTGCAACGAGAAAGGAATATATCAGCCTGTAAATGGGATGGGAACCATTGATGATATCTTTAAAAGACTTTCTGATTATATGAAAAAGTTAATTTTTACCTCTATGTAACTATAAAGAACTTACACAGAGAGACACTGAGAAATCAAAATTTTATGTCCGGATCAAATTTTGTTGATTATGTAAAAATTTACTGCCGCTCCGGCAGCGGAGGAGCAGGATCGGCTCATTTCCGCAGGGAGAAATTTGAACCAAAGGGCGGACCTGATGGAGGTGATGGTGGCAGAGGAGGACACATAATCCTGAGAGGTAATAATCAGATGTGGACCCTTCTGCATTTAAAGTATCAACGTCATATTTTTGCAGGGAATGGTGTCGGGGGGAGTAGACAAACATCAACAGGCGCCGACGGGAAAGATATTACAGTTCAGGTTCCTCTGGGTACAATAGCTAAAAACAGCGAAACAGGAGAGGTCCTTTTTGAGATTACAAGTAATGGTGATGAGAAGATCCTGGCAAAAGGCGGCAGGGGAGGCCAGGGGAATACTCACTTCAAATCCCCAACAAACCAGACCCCGAGGTATGCCCAACCCGGAGAGCCTGGAATAGAAGAAGAATTCATTCTTGAACTTAAAATTCTTGCCGATGTCGGACTTGTAGGTTTCCCGAATGCAGGTAAATCAACACTGCTGTCGGTAGTTTCTGCCGCTAAGCCTAAGATTGCCGACTATGCTTTCACTACTCTTGTCCCGAACCTTGGAATAGTAAGTTACAGGGATGAAAAATCATTCGTAATGGCCGATATTCCCGGAATTATTGAAGGGGCACATGAGGGCAAAGGCCTTGGCATCAGATTTTTAAGGCATATTGAAAGAAATTCAATGCTTCTGTTCATGGTCCCGGCTGACAGCAAGAACATTAAAGAGGAATATGAAATCCTGATTAATGAACTGAAGATGTACAACCCTGAACTGCTCGATAAAAAGCGTGTTCTGGCAATTTCAAAATCCGATATGCTCGATAAAGAACTTATTGATGAGATAAGGAAAGATCTGCCCGATCTTCCAAGGATATTTATCTCCTCATTGACAGGCCAGGGAATAATCACGCTGAAGGATATGATATGGAAAATACTTAACAATGAATGATTGATATTATATGCTTGAACGACTTGATCAACAGCTTTTCCTTTTTCTTAACTCATTAAATTCTCCTTTCTGGGACACCGTGATGCATGCAATCAGTGGCAAAGTAATATGGGTTCCATTGTACCTGGCCATTCTTATCGTCCTGGGAATAAAGTACAAGAGAAAATTTCTTATTATTCTCCTTTTTATAATTCTGGCTGCAACTCTGGCCGATCAGACATCTGTACTATTTAAAAATCTTGTTCTACGGTTGCGTCCTTGTCACGAGCCCTCACTTGAAGGACTTATTCACCTTGTAAATGGCGAATGCGGAGGGAAGTTCGGCTTTGTCTCTTCACACGCTGCAAACTCATTTAATGTAGCTCTCATCAGCCTGCTTTTCATTAAGAAGAGGTGGTATACAATAAGCATTATCCTATGGGCATCAGTTGTTGGATACAGCAGGATCTACCTTGGAGTCCACTACCCCGGCGATGTGATCTGCGGATTGCTACTGGGGGCTTTAATCGGATGGAGCATATATAAATTATATGAGTTAACCGACAACAAAATTCTTCACCACAGGAAATTTTTTAATCCTTCCGAAACATAGTAAACCAATGTTATGTTTTGCATAACTCTGGAATCGACCGATCCGTTCTTTAATCTTGCGATTGAAGAATTGCTCCTTAAAAACAGTAAAGAAGAGTATCTGATTCTTGGTATCAATAACCCCTCTGTGATTATTGGAAAGCATCAATCACTCCACAAGGAGGTAAATACAAAATTTGTCATTGAAAATGATATACCTGTCATCAGGAGAATCTCAGGAGGAGGAACAGTGTTTCACGATAAGGGCAACCTGAATTTTACTTTTATAAGACAAAGCGAAGCCGGCAGGCAAGTTGACTTCAGGAAGTACACACTGCCGGTAATAGAATTTTTATTATCACAGGGAGTTGAGGCGAAATTTGAAGGAAAAAACGACATTAAAGTTGGTGGATTAAAGATATCGGGAAATGCTGAATATGTTCATCGGAACAGGGTCCTGCATCATGGCACACTGCTATTCAGCACTTCTCTTGATTTGCTTAGAAATTCTTTACGGAAAGATACATCTTGTTATACTTCCAAAGCTGTTGAATCGAACCCCTCTTCAGTGATGAATCTGAATGAAAAACTGAATCGTTTCCGGGATATTTATGAATTCAGGTCGGAGATGATGAATTACTTTCTTAAGAACCTGTCAAATGCAGTGATTTATAAGCTTTCTTCTTCAGAAACAGATGAAGCTGAATCACTTGCAGCTACAAAATATAAGACCTGGGAGTGGAATTATGCATACGGTCCTGAATATACCTTTAATAATAGCTTTCAATATAATGGAAAAAATCATAGCTGTCACCTTTTTGTTAAAGATGGAATAATCCGGGAATGTTCCATAGAAGGAAGTAATCAGTTGACGTCAGCTGCAAAAAGACTAATAGGGTGCAGACATATGGTTTCTGATATATTGGAAATATTTGAAGAAGAAAATATTATCCTTTCTGATGATGAGATTTATAAGTTTTTTTAGTTACACAGAGGGTGTTAAAGTGAATTTTGATATATGGAAATTTTGAAATCTATAATAGTCTGGATAATAGGTCTTTGTTTCATGGCGATTATGTTCCCTCTGACATTTATTATTTGGTTACTGGTTCTTCCATTCGACAGGGAACGGGTTGTTATTCACTGGTTGCTGGTGTATCAGGGATCGTTCCTTGTACGACTTCTCCCAATCTGGAAAATAGACATTGAAGGCAGGGAGAAGGCTATGAGGGGAACAACATATGTGATCATTTCAAACCATCAGTCTATACTCGATAGTCTGTTATTAAACTGCCTCAGATATAAATTCAAATGGATATCAAAAATCGAAAATATGAAAGTCCCGGTTATTGGTTGGTACTTAAGAATGGCCGATTATATTACTATTGAAAGGGGTAATGAAGAGAGCAAAGCCGAAATGTTTGAGAAATCGTACAAATGTCTGAAAAGAGGGATCTCTATTATGATTTTTCCTGAAGGAACACGATCCCCGGATAAAGAGATAAGCTTTTTTAAGAGAGGAGCTTTCCAACTTGCAATACAAGCTGATGTCCCCATCCTGCCTGTTCTTATTGACGGAACCGGCGGTATTCTTCCCAAACATGGTCTGATTTTCGGTAGTGGCTATCACATCAGTATCAGGGTACTTGATCCCATTCAGCCTGCTTCATTTGCTACTGACAATCCGGAAGATCTTGCCATAAAACTCAGTTCATTAATGACCAGGGAATTGAAAGAGTTAAGAGCCCGGCATTTATCAACACTTTTCCTGAAAGCGTAATTATCAATCAATCAGATAAATATTTTATATCCGTTCTTTTTGCGACTTTTGCAGAGTTAAAATTTGGGCCGATTGTTGAAAAATTGACAAAAAAGGCCTCTTATAAATGGTTATATTTGCGCAAAATTCTGCAAAATGTCAGTTGGATATTCTGAAGAGCATATAAAAACCCTTGAATGGAGAGAACATATCCGGCTCCGGCCTGGTATGTACATCGGCAAGCTGGGCGATGGGTCGTCGCAGGATGATGGTGTTTATGTTCTGCTCAAAGAGGTTATGGATAATGCCGTTGACGAATACATGATGGGTTATGGCAAAAAAATTGATGTCACTATTAACGGCAAAGAGGTCAGAGTCAGAGACTATGGACGGGGCGTCCCGCTTGGGAAGGTATTTGATGCTGTTTCCAAAATGAACACAGGGGCAAAATACGATTCAAAAGCCTTTAAAAAGTCAGTTGGTCTTAACGGAGTCGGGGTCAAAGCAGTTAATGCCTTGTCAAGCAGTTTTGTGATAAGGTCAATACGTGAAGGTCAGGTTAAAGTAAGTGAGTTTGAACACGGGATAACGGTTAAAGACTACCCTCTGATACCCACAAATGAAGAGAATGGGGTTGAAGTGATCTTTCAGCCCGATGAAGGGATGTTCGGGAACTACTATTTCATATCGGAATACGTAGATACCATGCTGAAAAACTACGTATATCTCAATGCCGGACTGGTAATAAACTTTAACGGGAATAAATTCTTATCCCGCAACGGACTGGTCGATCTGCTAAACGAGAACATGAGCAAGGAGGGTCTTTATCCGATAATTCACCTGAAAGGCGAGGATATTGAGGTCGCATTTACTCATGGATTGCAGTATGGGGAAGATTACTACAGTTTTGTTAACGGGCAGAATACCACTCAGGGGGGAATGCATCTGATTGCTTTCCGGGAAGCGATTGTAAAAACTATCAGGGACTTCTATAAAAAAGATTATGACCCTTCCGACATCCGATCGTCAATAATTGCTGCTGTCAATATTAAGGTTGAAGAACCGATCTTTGAATCGCAGACAAAAACAAAACTGGGGTCGAAAGATATGAGCCCCGAGGGACCATCAGTCAGAAATTTCATCAGTGAGTTCATAAAAAAACAGTTAGACGATTATCTGTATAAGAACCCTGAAACAGCCAGGATAATACTGAAAAAGATACAGGATTCTGAGAAGGAAAGAAAAGCTATATCTTCGATCCAGAAACTGGCAAGGGACAGGGCAAAAAAAGTGAGTCTGCATAATAAAAAACTTCGGGATTGCAGGGCACATTATAACACTAATGATACGAACAAGCTTGATTCAACAATTTTCATAACTGAAGGAGACTCTGCCAGCGGCTCAATTACCAAATCGAGAAATGTGGAAACACAAGCTGTATTCAGCCTCCGGGGAAAGCCCCTCAACTCTTTTGGACTTACAAAAAAGATAGTTTATGAGAATGAGGAGTTTAATCTTCTTCAGGCAGCACTTAATATTGAGGATGGAATTGAAAATCTGAGATATAATAATGTGGTTGTTGCTACCGATGCCGATGTCGATGGAATGCATATCAGGCTGCTTCTGCTTACATTTTTCCTTCAGTTCTTTCCCGATCTGGTCAGAAAAGGCCATGTTTTCATCCTCCAGACACCACTCTTCCGGGTACGGAATAAAAAGGAGACACGATACTGTTATTCTCCGGAAGAGAAAGCAAAAGCCATTGCCGCTCTTGGACCAACCCACGAGATAACACGATTTAAGGGATTGGGAGAAATATCTCCGGACGAGTTTAAGAACTTTATAGGAAAAGATATGAGACTTGAACCTGTAAGGATGAAGAAAAACGACTCGGTAAATGGGTTCCTGGAATTTTTTATGGGCAAGAATACACCTGACAGACAGGATTTTATAATTGAAAACCTGAGAATTGAAGAAGATATAATCGAAGAGGAAAAGTAGAAGAATTTTTATCAGGAAGTGTGGTTTTATATGGAGGAAAAAGATCTTGATTTTAGCAAAACAGAAGGTAAAGAAGAGGTACCACAGGGCCCTGTTGCACTGCATTCAGTAACAGCTTTATCAGGCATGTACCAGGACTGGTTCCTCGATTATGCTTCATATGTTATTCTCGAACGGGCGGTACCACATCTTAATGACGGATTGAAACCTGTTCAGCGCCGTATACTCCACTCAATGAAAAGGATGGATGACGGGCGTTATAACAAAGTGGCTAATATTATCGGCCATACAATGCAGTTCCACCCCCATGGTGATGCCTCTATTGGTGATGCCCTGGTTCAGCTCGGGCAAAAAGATCTCCTTATCGATGCCCAGGGTAACTGGGGAAACCTTCTGACAGGTGATGGCGCTGCGGCTCCAAGATATATTGAAGCCAGACTTTCAAAGTTTGCGCTTGAAGTGGTATTTAACCACAAAACAACCGAGTGGAAGTTATCGTACGACGGACGAAACAAGGAACCTGTTACTCTTCCGGTGAAGTTTCCTTTGCTTCTCGCACTTGGAGTAGAGGGTATAGCAGTTGGTCTTGCATCAAAAATTCTTCCTCATAACTTTAATGAGCTTATCGAAGCTACAATCGATCACCTCCAGGGAAAGGATTTTGTAATTTATCCCGATTTCCCCACAGGAGGTATGGTCGATGTCTCAAAATATAACGACGGACAACGCGGAGGGGTAATAAAGGTAAGAGCAAAGATCGAGAAAGCAGATAAAAAAGCCCTGGTAATCACTGAAATACCGTTTGGAAAAACGACTACTACCCTCATTGATTCAATAATCAAGGCAAACGAGAAGGGAAAGATCAAGATCAGAAAGATCGATGATAATACATCATCAAATGTTGAAATAGTGGTACATCTGGTTCCCGGTGTTTCGCCCGATAAGACAATCGATGCACTCTATGCACTTACCGATTGTGAATATTCATTATCTCCGAATACCTGTGTGATAACAGACAACAAACCTTCATTCATGGGGGTTAGTGCCATACTGCGGCATTCTGCTGATAAAACTGTTGAGCTTCTTAACAATGAACTTGAAATAAGGAAGAGTGAGCTTCAGGAAGAGTGGCATATGTCGTCGCTCGAAAAGATATTCATTGAGGAGAGGATTTATCACGATATCGAAGAGTGTGAAACATGGGAGGCTGTGATTGTGGCAATTGACAATGGGCTTACTCCTTTCAAAAAGCTGCTGTTACGGGAAGTTACAAGGGAGGATATTATCCAGTTAACAGAAATAAAGATCAAGCGAATCTCGAGATTTGATGTCAAAAAGGCTGACGAACACATAAAGGGAATTGAGACTGAACTGGAAGAGGTAAAAAATCATCTTCGGAATATAATTCCTTTCGCTATTAACTACTTCAGGCAGATAAAGAAAAAGTATGGAAAAGGAAAGGACAGGAAGACCGAGATCAGGAGCTTTGATACCATTGAGGCAACGAAGGTGGTTGCCAATAATGCAAAACTCTATATTAATTATAAGGAAGGCTTTATTGGAACAAGTCTGAAAAAAGATGAGTTTATATGCGATTGTTCCGATATTGATGATGTTATTGTTATAAGAAAAGATGGTGCATATCTTATTACAAAGGTGGCCGAAAAAGTGTTTGTGGGAAATGATATTCTGTATGCCCAGGTCTTTCTTAAAAACGATGAACGAACTATATATAATATTGTCTATCAGGATGGTAAGGACGGATCTTTGCTTGCAAAAAGATGTGCCATTTCAGGTCTCACCCGCGATAAAGAGTATAATCTTACCAGGGGAACACCTGGTTCGAAAATAGTATATTTCAGTGCAAATCCAAATGGGGAGGCTGAGGTAATAAAGGTCCACCATAAACCCAAGGCACGGCTTAAGAAACTTGTCTTTGAATTTGATTTCGGCCAGATGAATATTAAGGGGAAATCTTCCATGGGTAATATTCTTACCAAGAATGCAGTACATAAGATCAGCCTGAAAGAGAAAGGGCTCTCAACCCTTGGCGGAAGAAAGATCTGGTTCGATGATGCAGTTTTCAGACTTAATGTCGACGGCAGGGGACTTTTCCTTGGTGAGTTCAGTGCTGATGATAAGATACTTGTAATTACGAAAAACGGATTTTTCAGAAATACAGGATTTGATCTGTCGAACCATTTTGAAGACAACATCCTGATAATTAAGAAATTCAGGCCCGGGAAAGTTTATTCAGTTATATACTGGGATGCTGAACAGAAGTTTTATTATGTTAAACGGTTCACAATTGAGGAGTCGGAGAAACCACAGTGTTTCATAAATGAAGATCCCGAATCGAAACTTGTAAGTCTCACAGAGGTTGAATATCCTCGTTTTGAAATTCATTTCGGTGGTAAGAATAAGGACAGGGAAAATGAGATAATTGAAGTAGCCGGATTTATTGGTGTAAAGAGTTATAAAGCTAAAGGAAAAAGGATGACCAGTTATATGGTCGAAAATATCCGGGAGATTGAACCTGTTGTAAAAAAAGCTAATAAGGAACCCCAACAGCCTGTTATTCATGAAGATCCTGCACAGATGAAGCTTGAGTTGTGATGCTCAACATACACAGAGTATATATAATTGGTTTTATGGGAAGCGGCAAATCAACTGCCGGGAAAAAGCTGGCTTCGCTTCTTGGCTGGTCATTCATCGATCTTGACAAAAGAATTGAAGAACAAGCCGGCAAGACAATTCCTGAAATTTTTTCACAACAGGGGGAAGACTATTTCCGTAATGTTGAAGCAGAAGTTCTTAAAAATCTTATGTCTCAGACAAACATTGTAATATCAACCGGCGGTGGAACACCATGCCATGGTGATAATATGGATCACATGCTTGAAACAGGACTAACCCTCTACCTGAAACTGACCCCGGGCCAATTGAAAAACCGGCTCTCAGAATCAACTGGCAAAAGGCCATTGATAAAAGATTTAGACGAAGACAGTCTGCTGAGTTTCATTGAAGAGAAACTCGCCTTGCGTGAAAAATGGTATAACCGCGCTGAAATAACCGTTGAAGGAATTAATCTTGATATCAGTTTATTACA
>JBAWXY010000079.1:0-11099 GCA_037143835.1 Bacteroidota bacterium | reverse complement strand
TGTCGTATTTCCTTCCGCCGGCGGTGTGGAAGTATATAAAGGAGATGCATTTTTACGAGAAATAAGGCGACATGGGGTGATTATCAGACTTTTTGAATAATCTCAATACCCCGCTGTAAAGCCTTCTCATTCATGGGAATAAGATTATGATATCTTTCAGGAATGGACTTTTTCAAACCTTTTATAACATTCTCAAGTTTTATTAAAGGCTTCACCTTAAGAAAGCCACCAAGAACAATCATATTGAAAGTTTTTGAACTGTTCATTCTTGCGGCCTCTTCAGTTGCATCAACACGATAGATTGTAATGTCTTTTCTTTCCGGATGCCTGGTAATACCGTTGCCGTCGTAAATAAGAACCCCTCCGGGTTTAATCGAGCTCTCAAATTTATCCAGTGATTGCTGGTTAAGAATAATAGCAGTATCAAAATGCCTGACAATCGGAGAACTGATTCTTTCACTGCTTATTATCACGGTAACATTTGCTGTGCCTCCGCGCATTTCAGGTCCGTATGATGGCATCCAGCTTACTTCCATATCCTGCATAACGGCGGAATATGCCATTATTTTACCCATTGACAAAACACCTTGTCCTCCAAATCCGGCTATAATTATTTCTTCAGTCATTTTCGTAAGAATTTCCTAATTAATATGTATAGACTATTTTTCCGGAGTTTTCATATCTCCTAGAGGATAATAAGGGAACATGTTTTCCTCCATCCAAATATTTGATTGCACCGGAGCCATCCTCCACCCTGAAGGACAATTTGAGACAATTTCAATAAAACATGTACCCTTTTCTAGCTTCTGGTACTGAACAGCTTTGCGTATTGCTTTCTTTGTCTTCTTTACGTTAGCAGGTGTATGAACACTCTGACGTGTAACATAATAAGTTCCGGGAAGAGTTGCAACAATATCGGTCATCTTTAATGGATTACCCATAGTTTTAACATCTCTGCCAAATGGCGATGTTGTTGATTTCATTCCGGGAAGTGTTGTCGGCGCCATCTGCCCTCCGGTCATTCCATAAATTCCGTTATTAATAAAAATGATCAGGATATTTTCACCTCTGTTACAGGCGTGGATAGTCTCGGCGGTACCAATTGCTGCAAGGTCCCCATCACCCTGGTATGTAAAAACAAATCTATCGGGCAACAAGCGCTTAATAGCAGTGGCAACAGCGGGAGCACGACCATGTGCTGCTTCCTGAATATCAACATCTATATAATTATACATCAGAACAGAACATCCAACAGGGCATACTCCAATCGTTTGGGACTGTAGACCCTCTTCATCAATAACTTCAGCAAGGATACGGTGGGCGGTTCCATGTCCGCAACCCGGGCAATATGACAAAATATTATCTGTCATTATCTTTGTTTTCTTATAAACCAGATTCTCTGGTTTTATGATTTCTTTAGTTCCGGTAGCTTCAATCATATCCTAACCTCCTATAATTTTTGATTTCAGATTTTCGACCACCTCTTCAGGTGTTGTAACAATACCTCCCATTCTTCCAAAGTGCTTTACAGGTACTTTCCCGTTGACTGCCAGAAGCACGTCTTCCACCATCTGACCGGCGCTCATCTCCACCGAAAGGATCCCTTTTACCTGTCCTGCGAGTTCATTAATGCGCTTTGTTGGAAAAGGGAATAGTGTAATAGGTCTTAATAAGCCGACTTTGATACCCTCTTCACGTAAAAGTTGTACTGCTTTCTGGCAAACTCTGGCACTTGTGCCGTAAGCCACTAAAAGATATTCAGCATCTTCGCATTGGAACTCCTCATAACGTACCTCTTTTTCCCTTATTTCATTATACTTTGCCTGAAGTTTATGGTTATGCATCTCCATTCCGTTAGGATCAAGATCAAGTGAGGTAATAATATTTCTCTCCCTTGTTGCCGGCTTTCCGGTTGTAGCCCAGTCGGGGAATACTTTTGATCTCTCTTTCTGTGGACTCAGGTATACCTTTTCCATCATCTGACCTATTGCACCGTCAGAAAGCATCAGAACCGGATTGCGGTATTTAAAAGCCAGCTCAAAACTAAGATCGACAAAGTCAGCCATCTCCTGAACTGAGGCAGGAGCAAGCACAATAAGGTGATAATCACCATGTCCTCCCCCTTTAACCGACTGAAAATAATCTGATTGTGCAGGCTGGATGGTACCAAGACCAGGACCTCCCCTGACAACATTGACTATCAGGCATGGAAGCTCCGCTCCGGCGATATAGGTGATGCCCTCCTGTTTCAGGCTGATGCCCGGTGACGATGAAGATGTCATAACTTTTTTTCCACAGGCTGCTCCCCCGTATACCATATTAATAGCAGCAACTTCACTCTCTGCCTGGAGAACTACCATACCAGTTGTTTTTGCCGGGTTGGCTTCCATCAGGTACTCCAATATCTCGCTCTGCGGTGTAATAGGATACCCGAAATAACCATCGGCACCGGCACGTATTGCAGCTTCTGCAATCGCCTCATTGCCCTTCATTAATCTCAATTCCTTTTTCATCACCTGCCTATATTTTTGTTTTATAAACTGTTATTACCCCATCGGGACAGACCATTGCACAGTTAGCACAGCCAATACACAGCTCAGGATTTGCAGGATAGGCATAATTATACCCCTTTCCGTTAACGTCCTTTGCCATCGCGATGGTGCCTGTCGGACACGACACCATACATACTTCACATCCTTTACACTTTTCTACATTTACAACAATACTGCCCCTTATTTTAGCCATTTCTATAAAATTAATTCATTTTTAAAGCGTGATCCTCATTAAAACGATTCAGACGATTCTCGAGATCATCAAATTGCTCCCGGGCAACATGTGAGACACATGCTCTTAAACCATCATTCCTGTTACTTCCTGTTATGTCGAGCGAAATTGCGCTGATTCCATAATAAAGAAGTTCCTCCAGCAATTCACTGCTCTTCATTCCGGGATAGGAAATAGTGAAATAGAAACCATCGGCAAGTGGCTCATCAAGGTCCTTATCGTAAGGAATTTTAAACCCGTTAGCAACAAACAGTGCTTTCATCACCCTGGCCTTTTCACCATATTCCTTCACTATACTGATAAACCTGTAATCTCCATTATTTACTGCTTTCAATAAAGCGGTAAGGCCAAATTGAACTGAATGTGCAACCCCGGCAGATAACGCATACAAAGCACCAAAGATTGCTGAATGTCCAAATTTATCGCTGGAATAATACCTTATAAGATCAGGATATTGTCTGTCAAAAAGATGATCTGATATTGCCATCATACCAATTCTCTGACCGGCATAGCTAAAAATTTTAGAACTCGAAATAAGAATTATATAGTCATCAGTATACCTTCCGATAGTGGGTTGAAATGGAGGTAGCCCTGGTTTTGAATAGTCTTTTCTGAAATCCATGCCGAAATAAGCAAGGTCCTCAATAACAATAACATCATATTTCCTGGAAAGTTCGCCAATTATTGCAAGTTCCTCTTCATTTAAACACATCCATGTAGGATTGTTTGGATTTGAATAAAGAATTGAAGATATCTTACCTGATTTCAGATATGATTCCAGTTTATTTTTCAGCTTTGAACCTCGGTACTCAAAAATATCAAAAGAATGGTAAGTATGACCGAGCAGCTTCACCTGTGTCTTCTGTACCGGGAAACCCGGATCAAGGAAAAGGGTTCCTTCTTTGGTTCTGTCATTCCTGTTTGCCACAAGGAAACTGACCATCGATCCCATCATTGAACCTACTGTGGGGATACATCCCTGAGGATTAATATCAATATCTAGAAAAAGTTTTATGAATCTGGATGTTTCCTCCTTCAATGGTTTGATCCCTTCAATATTCGGATAAGCGGAGGCGACTCCTCTCTTCAGGGAATCAATTTCAGCATCAACTCCAATTTGAGACATAGGCAGACCGGGGGCACCCATCTCCATCCTGATAAATTTCATTCCGGTTGCCAATTCAATCTGATTTACAAGTTTTACGATCTCCCTGATACTGGCAGTTCCCAGATTTGTCAATTCACTCTCTGCTAGTTTGGTTTTAACCAAATTATAATCAACCGGGGTGTTTCTCATCTTGTTATTCAGAATAACCTTAATGTTTTAAAAAACTTTCAAAGGTAATAAATTAATCACCTTTCAATATATGTTATTTATCAGTCTTCTCAACCCTGATCCTTGCATCGACTGCCATAACTGAATCTTCTGTTCCTATAAGCGGATTAAGATCCATTTCAGATATCTCAGGTGCAGCTTCCGCAAGTGCTGACAACCTGCATATTATATCGAGAAAAGAAGCTTCGTTAATTCCTCGCTGACCTCTTACACCCTTAATAACAGCGTATCCCTTTAATGAACGAACCATTCGTTCTGCTTCACTGTACGATACCGGAACAAGGGAAGCTGAAACATCTTTCAGTACCTCTATGTAGATACCTCCCAGGCCAGCAAGCAACAAATGTCCAAATGAACCTTCAGCCTTAATTCCTGCAAAAAGCTCTGTTCCGGAAACCATTTTCTGGACAAGAACTGCCTTTGATCCGGGTATCTTCATCATCCGTGTAAATTCCCTGGAAACTGATTTACTATCCTTCAGATTAAGAACAACTCCCCCGACATCAGATTTATGAACAGGTCCGACAACTTTCATAGCTACAGGGAAATCAATTTCTGAAGCCCTTCTGACGGCCTCAGCGGAATTGGTAACTACAGCCTCTTCTGCTATAGGAATTCCTGCCGCCTTGAGTAACCTGCTTACATCTTCAGGACTCAGGTAACCGTTTTCCGAATTATTGATTATGGTGCGTATAGTGGTTTTATCAATAGTATACTGCTCATATTCAGTAACTTCGCGATACTGAGTATCAGATACTTTACATAGAGCATTTGCAAATGGCACCTCATCGGGGAAATTGATATTTCCCTTTGAAAGAAACTCTTTTATCTCTTGACTTACGTTTATAATGGAAGGTAAAACCGGGAAAATGGGTTTACTGCAAGTTCTCATTTTTTTATCGAGCAGATCGTAGACATCATAAACAGGGAAGAGTCCCGGACTGCCAAAGATGACCGCCATTGCATCGATATTGTCAAAATCATTTTCACAGGCATCAATAATATATCCAAGCTGTTCCGCATTACCTGTTGCCAGAAAATCAATCGGATTGGCTACTGATGATCCGGGGAACAATTTTTCGCGCAAGGCATCGGCTTTTTTCCCGGTTATCTGAGGCACTTCCATTCCCCCTTTCGAAAGAGCATCGGTAAGCATTACAGCCGGTCCCCCGGCATGAGTTATGATTGCTATCCTCTTACCTTTTAATGCGGGACGGGTAAAAACAGAAGCAACTGCTATCAGTTCCGACCGGCTGTTGCATCTGACGATGCCTGCTTTCCGGAAGAGCGCTTCAACAGCTGTGTCGGGACTTGCCATGGCTCCTGTGTGCGATGATGCAGCCCTGCTGCCGGCTTTGGAAGTCCCTGATTTAATGGCTGCTATTCTGCATCCTTTTCTTATAAGGGAAGAAGCATGTTTAAGAAGCTTTCCCGGATTTCCAATAGTCTCAATATAAAGCAGTTTTATCCTTGAAGAGGTAATCGGATCAAAAGAAAGATCAAAATATTCAAGTACATCTTCCACTCCAATCTGGGCACTGTTTCCAACGGAATAGAGACTTGAAAAAGTTAAACCATTTGTAATAGCCGCTTCCATTATAAATACAGCCGTTGCTCCTGAACCGGAGATAAAATCAATTCCTTTCGGATCAAGTTTCGGTAAAGGTGTAGTAAAGACACCGTTATAGTTAATATTCAGGAAACCGATACAATTTGGTCCGATAAGACAACCATTATACTTATTAATGACATCAACGATCTGTTGCTCCAGTACCCTGCCTTCGTGGTTTTCTTCACTGAAACCGGCTGATAAAATGATAAATGCAAGCGTTTTTTTGTCCCGGCATAATGTCTCAACAGCAGACAGGCACATCTTTGCAGGAATTGCAAGGATAGCCAGGTCTGTATCTGGTATCAGGGAAATATCTTTGTACGACTTCAATCCCTGGACAACATCCTGCTTAGGATTAACAACATAAAGGTTTCCCGGGAATTTTCCGTCGAGAATGTTTTTCAGGACCTTTCCGCCAGGTTTTAAAATATCATCTGAACCTCCGATAACAACAATGCTGCCCGGATTTAAAAGTTTTTCATTTATCATAATGTAAAGTAATGGTTTTGGAGTGAATTATGAAATTCAATAACCCGGCCGGACAGGAAAACTACAATCCGGCAAACCTCTTGAGGAAGCCAACATTATGAGCTACAACAAATAGATACTTTTCTGATATATAATGACTTACAACCAATCTCCGTTCTGATTTTATTAAGGCAAGATAATAAAAATTAATAGTACAAAACATAACAATTGTCATGAGATATTGGAATTAAAGAGGGGGTTTGAGGATGAGTTCATGTATCTGCCTTTTATTATCTTTGCAAACCGATTTTAAGCAAGATGGACACTACAATAAAAGAGATACTGACACAGGAAGAATTTTCGAAAAAAAATATTATCAGACTCCTTAAATCTGAAGGAGAAGACAGAACTCTTCTCTTTAAAAAATCCGCGGAAGTAAAAGAAAAATTTATCGGCAATAAGGTCTGGTTCAGGGGATTAATCGAGTTCTCAAATGTGTGCAGTAAAGATTGCCTTTATTGTGGGATCAGGAAAGGGAACAAAAACATTAAAAGGTACAACCTGTCAGATGATGAAATACTGGCAGCAGCAAAATTCGCTTACGACAATCGTTATGGATCAATTGCATTGCAGTCGGGCGAGCTGGAAAGTAACTTCTTTGCAAACCGTGTCGGGAATCTTCTCAATAAAATAAAAGAACTATCCAATGGGGAACTGGGTATAACTTTGTCTGTAGGTGAACAGGAACCTGAAGTGTATAAAAGATGGTTTGATGCAGGTGCCCACCGCTATCTTCTGCGTGTTGAATCAACCAACCAGGATCTTTACAACAAAATCCACCCAAATGATTCAAAACATAATTTCAACCGTAGAATGGAATGCCTTAAAAGCCTGCAGGATATTGGTTACCAGACAGGTACCGGTGTTATGATTGGTTTGCCATTTCAGACCATTGATGATCTTGCCGGTGACCTCCTGTTTATGAAAGAATTCAATATCGATATGTGTGGCATGGGTCCCTATATTGAACATGCCGATACACCTCTGATTGAACATGCGGAAAACCTATTGCCACTGAAAGAGAGATTTGATCTGACACTTAAAATGATTGCTATCATCAGAACAATGATGAAAGATATTAACATTGTTGCAGCAACCGCTCTTCAGGCAATAGATCCAATCGGAAGGGAGAAAGCTGTTAAAATTGGCGCAAATATCCTTATGCCAAATATCACCCCGGGAAAATATCGCGATAGCTATAAACTATATGATAATAAACCTTGTACAGACGACTCAGCTGAGGATTGTCAGAGTTGTCTTGAAGCACGGGTCGGCCTTGCTGATGCGGAAGTTATCTATGGCGAATGGGGCGATTCAAAACATTACGATAAGAGAAGGCAAATATAGAGCGACTGGCGTCAGGCGACAGGCTACCGGAAGCCAGATGGTAAGTATTTCGTTGCCTGTTGCCTGTTGCAATATTCATTTTTAAAACAAATCACTTACAAATTATTAAATAAGATTTTTTTCTATATTGTCGCCAATTAAAAACAGTTAAATTCTGATCATGAAAAAATCCATTTTAGTCCTCGCAGTACTCTTTGTATTTACGAGTGTAAATGCCCAGGTTAACCTTGAGTATTATCTTCCTAAAGATATTTCTTACAATCCATCAATCACCACTCCAAAACAATTTACCGGTCATGAAGTCGGTGAATGGCATTTTACACACGATAAACTATACTATTACATGCTTGAACTGGCAAAAATTTCTGACAGGGCAATCTGGGAAGAATATGGAAGAAGCTATGAAGATCGTCCTCTTGGACAACTGATAATTAGTTCGCCTGAGAATATTAAAAATATTGAACAATTAAGGAACCAGCATCTCCAGCTATGCGATCCAACAAAATCTGATAATACAGATATTAAAAATATGCCTCTCTTCATTAAGCTTGGATATGGCATTCATGGCAATGAGTCAAGTGCGCAAAACGCATCTGTACTGACAGCTTATTATCTTATTGCAGGTGAGGACAAGAAAATAGATGAATTACTGAAAAACACTGTCATCCTGATAGATCCGGCACTTAACCCCGATGGAATGCAGCGGCATTCTTCGTGGGTCAACTTCACAAAAAGTCTGAACAATAATCCTGACCCGAACTCATGGGAATTCAGTGAACCATGGCCGGGAGGAAGAACCAACCACTACTGGTTCGATCTTAACCGCGATTATATAATGCTCCAACATCCTGAATCTGTGGGACGTGTGGCAGCGTTTTATAAATGGAGACCGAATATAAATACAGATCACCATGAGATGGGTGCAAACGCTACATTTTTCTTCCAGCCTGGAGTACAAAGCCGGAACAATCCGTTAACTCCGGCTGATAACCAGGAGCTTACAGCTGAAATTGGCAAGTATCATGAAAAATATCTTAATGCTATCGGTAGCTTGTATTATAATGAAGAGAGTTATGATGATTTTTATGTAGGGAAAGGATCTTCATATCCTGACATTCATGGTTCAATCGGGATACTGTTTGAACAGTCCGGGGTAAAAGGGCACCTGAAAGAGACACCCGGTGGAATACTCTCATTTCCTTTTGCAATAAGAAATCAGTTCACAGTTTCCCTGTCGACCATGGAAGCCGGACTGAACATAAAAAGCAAACTTCTTGAAAGTCAGAGGAATTTTTATAAGGATGCTCTCAGCCAGGCTGACAAATACGCTGTCAAATCCTACATTTTCACTGAACCTGCAGATAATGGAAGGCTTAATGAATTTATCAAAAACCTGTTGCAGCATCAGATTAAGGTATACAAACTTGCCAGGGATGTCAGCAAAAATGGAGTTGAGTATAAAGCAGGTAACAGCTATGTTGTTCCGTTAAAACAGAATGAATACAGGTTCATCAGAAGTCTTTTCGAGCCTGTTAAAGAGTTCACCGACAGTGTATTTTATGATATTTCGACCTGGGTGTTGCCAATGTCATTCAATATCCGATATACAGGAATAAATGTGATTAAAGAGATGGAAGGACTTGCCGGTTCTGAAATTTCACAACCTCCTGCAGTAGAAGGCAGTTTAATAGCTTCAAAGGATTCTTATGCCTACCTTTTTGAGTGGAATGAATACCTTGCCCCGAAAGCATTGTACAAATTACAGAATGCCGGCATTATTACCAGGGTTTCTACAGACAAATTTGTTTGTGATGATGGTAAATTAAAAAAGGAGTTTTCGTATGGAACTATTTTAGTTCCTGCCTCCGGTCAAGATATAGCAGGTGATGATTTATTCAGACTTTTGGAATCAGTTGCAAAGGATTGTGGTATAACAATTTATGGTGTTAACACCGGACTTACAACAAAAGGGATTGACCTCGGGAGCAGTGGATTTTCCGTTCTGCAAAAACCATCAGTGATCATGTTTGTGGGTGATGGCTCCAACAGCAGTGACGCCGGAGAGATATGGCATATGTTCGATACACGGTTCAACATCCCTGTAACGATGATAACTCCCGGAAGGGCAGGTGCTGTTGACTTCGACCGTTATAATGTATTAATAGTGACAGGGTCTCCGGATGTCAGTCCGGCCGTTATTGAAAACATTAAGACATGGAACCGCAAGGGCGGAACCATAATTGGCTATGAGAGCGGCAATAACTGGCTTTCAAGAAATAAACTGGCTGAAATAGAGTTTGTGTCTACTGTTACTTCCAAAATTAAGGATGGCATTTATATCAACAGGTCAGGTGATAGTCAGGTTCAGCAGATACCGGGTTCAATTTTCGAAACAAAACTTGATCTCAGTCATCCGCTCTGTTATGGCTATACAAGGGATATTCTCCCTGTATTCAAGTCTGGAGTCACTGCAGCCAAAAAGGATGTAAATGTCTATAACAATCCTGTAACCTATACATCAAATCCCTTACTCAGCGGATATTGCACAAAGGAAAATATTGAAAGAATAAAAGGAACCTCATTTGCCAGTGTACATGGAAACAGAATTATTTCCATTTACGATAATACCAATTTCAGAGCAATATGGTATGGCACGAATAAGATCTTTATGAATGCCGTATTTTTTGGGCAGATTATGGGAAGAGCAGGATCTGAGTATGGGGAATAGGAATTAGGAATTACGAATTACGAGTTATTAGTTGTTGACAGACTATGAGCTAAGAGCTATCAGCTACGAGCTACCAGCTAAAAAACCATTGTCCTGACGTGAACTTGCTTCAAAGCTTTCAGGTCTTTTTCGAGAAGAATACGCTGCTTTTCATCTCCTTTCAATTCGAGTATAATCAACCCTGCAGGTTCGCCGAAGAATACCTCATTTACACCCAGACGGGTGCGAATATTACAGCCATATGCTGTAAGGATTTTCTGCACTGATAAAATAATGCCGTGATTTCTTTCAACGAGAATACTAAGTATTTCCACGCTGTAATTTATTGATTCAATATTTAAGGTTTCCTTTTCAGCGGTAAAGTTTATCTCCCGGATCTCAATACCTCCGAGTGCTTCCAAATCCGACGTAAGCTTCTCTGAATCAGCCGGATTGCCATTAAGATGAAGAATAATATATGCCTCCCGGCTGCAGACCTCATCAGTTACTTCATGAAAACCCAGGCGAGTAGTTATTATAGTATTATGCCGCGACAATATCTGCTGTGTAAGACCTGCTTCTTTTATACGGTCAATGATCTTAATTCCAAGTACCTTTATCATGGTGTTTCAACTTTAAATATCCTTTACATAAAAAAATATCAGGCTACAGTCTACGGGCAACAGGCTACAGGTTAGCTTTAGGGTTAAAAGGTTCAGATTTGCCTGACGCCTGTCGGTGCCTGAAATACGTTGACCAAAAAAACGGTTAACATTATGACAAAA
>JBAWXY010000078.1:0-11368 GCA_037143835.1 Bacteroidota bacterium | reverse complement strand
GCTCAAGTATCTCTTTTTTTATCGACATGGGAGCTACTCCGATTTGCTCTTTTCCACTAATTACATACTGTATGTCAATATATTTCTGGTGTGCTTCATAACGTGCATCCTCATTATTTTTTGTAAGATATTCACTTATCAGAGCATATACATTATCACCGTCAAGGTCGTAACGTTTCACTTCAAGTTTTGTCAGATCGCTTTCATTCAGAAATGTAAAAGCTTTATCCCAACGATTTTTATGCTTAAAATAAGAAATAGCAAACTCTTTGCGATTGAGAGTGGAATCAGGTTTAACTGACCAACCATTAAGCCATTCGCCTTTTTCGAACCACTTATTAATCGTCTTATTGCTCCAAGTAGCAGGATCAGTGCTACTATTGCACCCGAATAAACTGAGGAAACTAGTAAATACCATAATTTTCAAGAATAAATTTTTCATACTACTAATTATTACAATTTAAGTCCAAAATAACCGCTGGTATCTGAAATTTCTTTTATTAAAATCAGAATGGAAAGTCATAAAAAATTCTATATAGTAGAATGATTAATTTGAATTTAGAATTGAAATAGAACTAGTTATTAATACATAACATACATATTGTCAATAAAGTATATATTAAATATTTTTAAACCTCTACTACCACTATAACTTTCTTTCCTTATCTTTTCTGTATTATCCTTTACTTATCCCAGTAACCTGTAAGTCCAGGACCTCCAGCAGCGGTTGCGCCGCCACTTACACCCTGACTATTTTGACTAACCCAGAACGCGTAAATTTTTGAATTGGTCAGATAAAACTTTAATCTCACCGGTTTCCCGGCTAGTGATTCCAGATTATCTTTATCTTTCCACTCCACAAGACATTTTGTACTGTCAGTGCTGATCGGCATACAATCATCACGAGTAAAGCCTGGCACTGGTTTTCCGTCTTGTTGGCATACTTCTGCATAAAGCCTGCCTCGGGGACCATCCACATTGACAAATAAATGTTTTCCGCTAAAAGTCACTGGTCGTGTAAGCAGAATTTCGTCTTCTTTTGTTGCCTCCATCGATGCGAAACCGTCGCGTCGTAACACAGCCAGGTTAGTTGAAGCATTAGCATACAATCCACTCCAGTATTGCAGCGGGTTTAAGTTGGATTCGTTCCCCTGAAATGAGGTGTAGTAGAAGTACAGTTTATCATCCACAACGTTGCAAACACCCCCGATTGAGTGGATATATCCCCTCTCCCAACTATCCTTTTCATGTGGTTTGGCACAGATGAAGGTCTCGCGGCAGGTTCGGTCCCAATGAAAACCGTCACGGCTGAATGCTAACTGCAACTCGGTCAGTTTCGGGAAACCCCCTTTTGCGCATACCTCGTTCGGCGGTCCGTAGTGAGGCTGGATCAGCCCAAGCATCAAGCTTTCGTAGCCAACCGCATCAACCTTGTAAATTTGCGGTGCACTCCCTATGTCGTAGTTTGCATGCTTCGGATCAAGCTTGTCCACCCCAAACCAGAAGACCGGATCGTATCCTTCCCACCTTTCAAGAGCAGCAAGAAAGTCATTGTTTTCCCAGTATGAGCGGGCTCTGCCACTTTTTCCACCGCCCCATTTGGGATCATCATCCCATGGAGGTGCCGGACGACCGGCAGTTCGGACAGTGAAAACCCACTGCTTGCGAAAGGGATTATAGAAGAAAGTGCTGTTGTCGCCCGTCTCCCCAATCTTGCCACACCACTTCCAATGAATACCGTCAGGGCTGGTCAGTTGAAATCCTCCCACAGGAGTTAACCTTTCTCCCACCTTCCCTTTTCTTTCATAAACGTACATCTTGAACCGTTCGGCAGGGTCTTTTGACTCATGGTCGAGCCAAACCGATAGACCATCACGACGGAAGTCATCCCTTGGAGCTAAAACCAGATTTGTACCTGGAACAACATCCAGCTTAGGACGCTCCCAGTTTATACCATCGGAACTCGTAACCAATGCTGTTCCGTCGAACCAACCAGCCATATACCAGAGTTTAAAAAGCTTATCTTTGGGATCGTAGAAGCAGCCGTCGGAGAAGGGTGCAGCCATGGGGCAGAAGCCCTGATTCATCTCCACCTTTGTCTCGGGTTTGAGAACCGGATTACCTTCGTACTTGACCGGCTGGTGAAACTCACGTTTCAAGTTAGTGTACTCAATCAGAAAATTATCGACGAATAGTTGTCTACCTACGTCAATGGGGATCACCTCTGGCGGAGATATAAGATAAGGGATAGGCATAGGCTCAAAGGAATCTGGCTTCATATAACGTGGTGGCCACTGGGCAGGTAAATAGATGCCATTATAAAGTAATTCCCCATCACCTATTACCGGATTGATACCTGCATCCTCAGATGATTTCACTAATTGTTGACCTGATAATGCTGCGACTCCTCCGGCATAAGATATTGCTGCAACACCAGCCGTACCGGTAATTATACTGTTCTTAAGGAACTTACGACGACTTAATGTCGATATTGAACGGAATTTTTCATATTTTGTTCTCATTTCATTCATTTTAAATGTTTACTAAAATGAAACACATCTGATTAAAACCTTAATTATTAGTAATATTAAGGACAATTTCATCTGAAATCTCAATAAAATAGATAATCGTACTCCATTAAGTTCAAGATCCCACTACTACTTCCAATCTCAACAAATCTTAACCTATCATTTGAAACTGTCCCAAAATTCACATCAAATATTTGATAATGTAATTAGTAGCCAGGATTCTGTTGATATAAACCTTCACTTAAATCTATCTGCTGCTGGGGAATTGGCAAATATTCATTTCTGTTCTTTTTAAAATAAGCATCTTTGAGATAACCTCGCCTTGTGCTCTCAGTAGTAAAATAGCTATTTAAGGTCTCAGCAGCAATACCCCAGCGTACAAGATCGAAAAAACGAGGGCTTTCCAAAGCAAATTCTAACCTTCTTTCCCATCTCAAAGCTTTTCGGGCAAAATCCTGTGTCCATGAACAGTTTACCCCATCCTGATATGTGTTACAACGATAATTGGAAGCATAAGTACCATTAGGATACTTTAGTCTTTCAGTGCTTTTTGCTGCTCGTGACCTGATCTGGTTGATAATTGGCAAAGCCTCATCCTGTCTTCGAAGTTCAATAAGAGCTTCAGCTTTCATAAGGAGAACATCATCATAGCGAATTATATCCCAGTTTCTGGCACTTATAAAACGAGACCCGTCGCGTCTGAGACCAGGGCTGCTGTAAAGTTCAACTTCCTTCATAGAAGAGTTTGCGCCATAAACTCCTGGTGCCCTTGCCCACTTCGTAGTATAAATAAAATTAGGATCATATTTAAAAGGATGTGTTGGAATACCTATTGAATGATCAAGACGAGGATCTACATTATTGGTCCAAAAATCAATTGGATCTTTCATCTCTGTATCATTAAACGATTCATACATTGGAAGGCCATTCGCATCTGTTTTGAACGCGTTAACCAGATTCTGGCTTGGTATATGAAACCAACAACAACCATATTTGGGAGACATATTATAGTTAAGATTATGTGAAAAGTCCATTCGTCCTAATGGAGTACCGTCATCAACTGAAAACTGAATAGCAAAAACCGACTCAGGTCCATTTTCGTATTCATATATAAAATTTTCTGCAAAATCATTACTTAACTTATGCTTAGCTGTGCCGATAACATAATCAATTAGGGTCACAACTTCACTTAATTTTGTTTTATTAATATTTGTCACATTATGAAGTTCATCTTGCTCATAAGCTTGATAAAGTCGAGTTTTTGCCAAATATGCTGCGGCTGCAACCTTACTTGCTCTACCTTTTTGAGTTTGAGATTCTGGCAAAACGTCCACACCAATTTGAAAGTCCTCCGCAATTTTATCGTATAATTGGTCTTGCGTATATTCGCGATTAGAAATATTTTTATAATTTTCAATTGGTGTTGTTTCATCGATCCATGGAAAGTTTTTAAAAAGCTTTGCCAATAGAAAGTAATTATGTGCCCTTAGAAATCTTACTTCAGCCTGCCGCTGAACTTTCAACGGATATTCCGTTTCACTAAGGTCATTTATTACTGCTAAAGCTTTATTAGTCCTTATTATAGCTTCATAGGCCTGTATCCAAATGTTATTTGTATATGATTGATCAACTGTGATAAAGGCAAATCTCTCATATTGAATCAACTGAGGTTGGTCGCCAGTACTGGCTCCACCTGTATACGCATCGTCAGAGCGTATACTTCCCCATATCCAATCAGTAATATGAGAATACTCATTACCATTTCCTAATGATGCATAGGCAGCAGTTGTTAATAATTCTGCTCCATTAGCGTTTTTAAGAAGATTATCGCTTATAACTCCTTTAGGTTGAACTTTAAGGAAATCTTTTTTGCAGCCGGAAATCCCAATGATGAATATTGTAATTATTATCATTGCAAGAAATGATATTATATTAAATTTTTTCATGGTTATATATTTTAATGAAAATCAAATAATTAAAATGCTAATGTAAAACCGATTGTAAGACTTCGAGGTATAGGATACCAACTACTTGGATTTTCTGGGTCGGGTGATGTAAAGTCATTTGACTTTATTGTAAACAGGTTTGATGCAGAAATGTATATACTAGACTGACTTATTCCTAGTGATTGTTGGATCCTACTCGGTAAATTATATCCCAATTGGATATTCCTTAATTTCATATATGAGGCATTCTCAATTTGGTAATCTGATAGCCTTTTCTCATTATTGGAATCATACTGAGATGCTGCTGGAATATCTGAGTTAGTATTTTGTGGCGTCCATGCTTGAAGTAACCGTTTAGTGTTATTTTGCCCAGCAAACTGTCCAAGAAGATCCGATTCATTTTTAAGAAAATTTTGAACCTTTATACCTTGAACTCCTTGTAGAAAAAATGTCAGCGTAAAGTTTCTATAGCTAAGAATTGTATTTAGACCCCACTCAAAATCAGGGATTGAAGTTCCAAGCCAATCCTGATCCAGAACATCTATTTTACCATCACCATTAAGATCTTTGTATCTTATTCTCCCAACACCTTTGCCTGGTTGGACAGCAGAAGCATCAACTTCTTCCTGGTTTTGGAAAATTCCATCTGTCACATATCCAAACATGGAGTATAGTGAATGTCCAATAATGGTTTTTTCAACATTTCCTGCATAAGATCTAATTACTGTTTCAGGCAAATAGGTAACTTCGTCTCTAAAATGTGCTAATGATGCGACAACATTATAATTGAAATCATCAATTTTATCGTTATAATTTAAAACAAATTCCCATCCTTTGTTTTTCATAGTAGCACCGTTTACCCATTGCGCTCCACCTTCTCCTAAAACTGCTATATAAGGTGGTTGTATTAAAATATTAGTTGTTTCGCGAGAAAAATAATCAAATGAGCCGCTTAGCTTTTTGTTCAGAAAACCATAGTCAATGCCAAGGTTAACTTCATTTGTACCTTCCCATTTCAGGTTTGAATTTGCCGTTTGATTTGAAACAACACCCGAAGGTAGAATTCCAGAGCCAACACCGTTAAGATCATAAGCAGAACCAATGGGTCTACGTCCACTCATTGTTCCATAATTTGGTCTATATATACCAAGTGTTGCATTATCACCAATCTCCTGATTACCAGTACGACCCATTCCGTACCTTAACATAAAATTTGATACAAAGCTAATATTGTCCATGAAAAATTTTTCAGCACTTATTCTCCATCCAACGGAAATGCCAGGGAAGAATCCATACCTATTTTTCTCACCAAAGCGGGAGGACCCATCATACCTTACTGTTGCTGTTGCTAAATATTTAGATTTATAGGAGTAGTTAATTTTGGAGAAATAGGAAATTAATTTATGGCCTGTCCCATTTCCAGATATACTAGATAGTCCCGTACCGGCATCTATATAAAAATAATCCCTATTTTCTAGCAAAAAGTCCTCTTTGTAGGCTGTCAAACCAGTATAATTTTGCGCAATTGCCTCCGTACCAGCAAGAATATTTGTTGTGTGCTCTCCTATTTTGAAGTTATAATCTAAAGTATTAAACCATGTCCAGTTGTTATTTTGTTTTAATCCATCTGAATAGTTGTTTTTAGCCAAAGACAGGAAGCCAGATACATAACGTGGATTAATTATCAAAGATTCACGCAATCTATAATCAATTCCTAAATTTGAATTAAAGGACAAATTTTTTATTGGGGTAAATTTCATGTAAATACTCCCGAATGCTGATTTATCATAATTTTTATAGTTAGTACAAAGATTGGCCACTTGAAGTGGATTATTCCTATTGGAAAATCCTGGACCAATAGGGCCGGCAAAACTCCCATCCTCTGCATATACGGGTAAAATCGATAGTGCAACAAATGCAGCATTAAGCTGATCGCCAGCTTGGGAATTACCCAAAGGAGTTTGTGAGCTAGTTGTTATTTGAAGATTTTCACCAATTGTTAGCATTTTCTTAAATAAATTTAAGCTATAATTAATCCTGCCAGTATACCGTCCATAATCTGTAAATTTAACAACTCCTTGATTATAATAATGCCCAAAAGATACTAGTAAACTGCTATTATCACTTCCATTGCTTATGGTTACATTATTATTAATAATATACCCCTGCCGCATTATCTCTTTGTACCAATCGGTATTGCCTGATCTAATCCCCCCCTGAACATTCTTATCAAGCCACTCAATAACCTTAATATTATCAAGAACAGGGTAGCCCTGTGCATCATTATGATATTCGTAAGTATAATGTGTATTATCTTTATTTGGATCTGTTCCATCATTAATTGATGCTTGCCAAAGTACTCGCCCTCTTTGCTCAGTGTTTAACATATCTGGAATAGAGTATAATTTCTGCAGTGACGCGTACGAACTAATTTCTACCTTAACTCCCTTGCCTTTGGCTCTTTTAGTTGTAATAATTATAACGCCATTCGAAGCTCGGGAACCATAGATGGATGCGGCAGTTGCATCTTTCAGAACCTGAAGTGATTCAATAGTATTTGGATCCAATACATCCATTTTCTCACCTCCTACTGGTTGCCCATCTATAATATAAAGCGGCTCTGTATTTCCTAATGTATTCCTACCTCGAATTATAGTAGTACGGGTACCACCCCCAGGTGTGCCATCTTCTGTAAGATACAACCCTGGTACACGACCTTGCAAGGCTTGTATCGGATTACTAGTGGGGATATTCACAATATCTTTTGGTGAAACGACAGATATAGATCCTGTTATTTCAACCTTCTTCTGAACCCCATAACCGGTAACCACAACCTCATCCAGCCCTATTACTTCAGCTGCCAGTTCCAGGTCGATAACAGCTTTACCTGCTATAGGGACTTCTTTAGTACCATATCCTATAAATGAAAATATCAAAATAGCATTTGGGTCGGTCACATTAAGTGAATATTTTCCGCTTGCATCGGCAATAGTACCATTAGTTGTACCCTTAATTTGGATGTTTACACCAGGCATAGCTTCGCCGGTAGATGCATCGGTGATCTTTCCGGTTACGGGTTGTTGTTGAAGGAGTGCTTCCAATGCAGATGATCCTTGAGTTGAAGTTAGAACGATCTGACGGTCGCTAACGATAAAGCTGACATCGCTTCCAAAAATTTCACTTAGAATGTCCTTTATTGGTTCTTTGTCTGCTTCAATACTCACTTTTCTTTCAACATCGATTAGTTTAGGACTGTAGAGGAAAAAAAACTCGCTCTGATTTTCAATCTCTTTAAGCGCATCTGAGATTTTAACATCTTCAAACTTAAGGGTAAGCTTTGTCAATTGTGAATACGTTTCAGTTGCAAAGAGGTGAAAAATTGTCATCATAGATAAAAAGGCGGTTAATTTCATGACTCTAATTGTTTTTTTTGGAAGGAATCTTAACAGAATCCTTCCATAATAATCTCGAAATTTTTTCATAGATTTGAATGGATTAAGTTTACTAAAGTTTTTTTACGAAAATCAAGTACTTAGTCTGGCGGGAAAAGTGGGTAAACACTTTCCCGCTTTTTTTCATAGTTAGTTGTGTTTTATAGGCATATCAGTTTATTGGTTAGGTTTTATTTTTGTTCTATTTTCCCCTGTAACTCAATATGACTTTTCTTTTTGTAAAAGTTCCCCCACTCATCTCTTCCCGATTCGATATTGAATAATTTATTGGAGTTACCAGCGATAAAAGTTCCATGACCTGGGGAAGTGTTTCATTAATAAAAGTTGCAGTATATGTAAGATCACTTAATTCCGGATCCTTTATCTGTATGTCAACATTAAACCATCTACTAAGTTTCTTTACAACTTCGTCTATTGGTTCCTTATTGAATATAAGTTTTCCCTCTTTCCATGAAAAATACCTGTCATCATTGATTTTTCGGGTATTGATTTCATTATTATTCTTCTCAAAAATGGCCAGATCATTTGGTTTCATTTTTAATAGTGGAATTACCTTCCCATCGGGTTCCGTCCGTTGCAACTCAACGCGTCCATTGATTAGTGAAGTCTCAATTCTGTCTTCATCAGGATAAGCCATTATATTAAATGTTGTTCCGAGTGCTTTAATCTGAATTTCTCCTGTCTTTACCACAAAAGATATCTTTGGATTATGAGCCACTTCAAAATATCCCTCTCCAGTAAGTTCAACCGTACGGGAATCTCCCTGGAACATTGCCGGGTATTTTAATGAACTGCTATGATTCAACCAGACATATGAACCATCAGGCAATGAAACTTTGGTAATAGCATCAACAGATGAAAAGACTTCATTATATGCCTGATTTATAGAAATCTGACTATGTCTGGTCGACTGATACTTAAAAGACATGTACAACCCGAAACTAAAAACAGGAAGAATTAGTATTGCGGCCGCTCTCGTAAGTATATTTATAAAATGTTTACTTCTTTTATACTTTATTAGATTCTGATTGGCTTCCTCAAGAAGCTTTTTCGAATGGTCCAGATTAACTTTGTGATGTATTTTATCCAGAATAAAATCAAAATTTATTTGAAGATTACTCTCAACATCAGGTAATTCTTCCCATATCTTAAATAAAAGAACTTTACCTTCAGGAGTTCTGGCAGATTCCTCAAACCATTCTAAAACAGAACTTAATTCTTCATCAGTGCAACAATTGCTGCAATACTTTTGTAATAGTTCTTTATTCATTATTCATTCTCAATTTTTTTGAGTAACAAGCACTCCGATAATATACCGGAAGCGCTTTATTACCCACCCTAACTAACTAACCAAATCCTAATTACAAAAACACAACCTATATCTGTACAAAAGTGATACAGACTTTAACTATTGAATTACGCTTTTTAATAGTAAGACGCAATAATCAATAATTACCACTACTTAAAAAAAGAAATTTTTATAAAATAATTTAATTGCTTTGAATATCAATACTATACAAAAAGATACCAGAAGAGTATTGCTATCAGGGAGTAATTACCCAGTTTTTCGCGGATAGTTTTAAGTGCACGAGACATATGATTTTCTATGGTATTTACAGAAATATATAATCGTTCAGCAATTTCATTATATTTCAGACCTTCAACTCTGTGTAGCAAGTAAACCTCTTTTTGACGCGGAGGTAATGCTTTTATGATTTCATCCAGCTTATTTGTTAGTTCATTATATTCAAGTTCCATATCGACAGGCTCCTCGTTAATTTCCTGCAGAGACTTAAGATATTCAACAAATTCATGTTCTCTTGTCTTTTTCCGGATAACGGAAATAGCAGAGTTATAAGCTATGGTAAATAAATAGTACTTAATTGATGAGTCTTTTTTAACTTTGTGGCGATTCTCCCATAAATTAAGGAAAACATCCTGAGTAAGGTTCTCTGCCTCTTCCGGTGATTTAAGAATAGAATAACCAAATTTATATAACCTTTTACTATATTTTTTATATAATACATCAAAAGCAAACATATTGTCTGCCTTAATTTCCTGCATCAATTCTTCATCACTATATAAAACAAAATCTTTCATAAAAGTTGACTAATAGTTTCAAAGGTAAAATAATTTAGGACATAACTATATATTTCACTTATGGTTAAAAAGAATGTAGCTCTTTATTCAGAACATAGATTTAACCTGAATTATTCATAAAAAAGGGGGATTTGTTCTTCATTTACAACTTAATTAGTTATATTTGAAGTGATTACAACAAATAACCCCCCTCGTACAATGATAGACAAAAAAACTGAAATTTCCACACCCGAAATTAACCTTTTTCCGATACAAGGTAAAAACATTGAACTTAGTTTTAGTGGTGACCGCATAAGTAGCGATGGTGGATTATTACTTCTTCGTGAGATTGACAGCTAGCTAAACCTCTTATCATCAGCTAGTAACTGCATACATGACGAAAGGGACCAACGTTATATAGATCATTCCGTTAAGGAACTATTGACGCAACGAGTTTTTCAGATAGCAGCCGGTTATGAAGATTGCAACGACTGCAATGATCTGCGTGAAGATATGATATTTAAACTGTGTGCAGGCCGGTTACCTCAAAGCGAGAATGATTTAGCATCTCAGCCTACAATGAGTAGATTGGAAAACACAGTTACAAAGACCGATCTGTTTCGTTTGGGCGAGTGTTTAGTAGACATGTTTATAAAATCATACTCAAAAGCCCCATCAGTCATCATTTTAGATTGCGATGATACCGACAATGAAACCTATGGGCAACAAGAGCTGGCATTATTCAACTACTACTACAACGAGTACTGCTATATGCCATTACACATTTATGAAGGATTATCGGGCAAGTTGATAACTACTATTTTAAGGCCTGGTCGCAGGAATAAGCAGGCCAATATTGCCAGGCTATTACAAAAACTGATATCATACCTTCGTGTGCAATGGCCAGAAACAAAGATTATAGTACGTGGCGACAGCCATTTTGCATCGCAGGATTTTATGGATTGGACATGGATCCAACCTAATGTTGGCTTCATCACCGGGTTAGCGGGCAATGCAAAGCTCCACGAACTGGCACAGGTAACCATCGAAAGTGCCAGAAGAGAGTTTAATCAATACCAAAAGCCGGTAAAACGTTACCATTCATTTATGTACAAAGCAGGGAGCTGGGAAAACTACCAACGAATTATCGTTAAAGTTGAAGTAAACACCTTGGGAACCAACATCCGTTACATCGTCACTAGCTTGATCGATTTTCGTACCCGTGATTTATACGAGAAAGGCTACTGTGCTCGTGGTTCGATGGAGCTACGCATAAAAGATCATAAGTTGTATCTTAAGTCAGACCGATCGTCTTGCACAAAGTTTACAGCAAACCAGTTTCGTTTGTTTCTGCACTCAATGG
>JBAWXY010000077.1:0-11429 GCA_037143835.1 Bacteroidota bacterium | reverse complement strand
ATGATCCTGTTCAGGTCGATAGGAGTTGCAATTATGACACAGTCGCAATCGGTATTGTTGATTGTTGTTTCAAGGTCTTTTAACTGCTGTTCCCCATATCCCATTGCAGGCAACAGGGTTCCTATATTCGGATACAATCTGAATGTTTCACTAAGTCTCCCTACGGTAAACGGACGCGGATCAACAAGTTCCGCAGCTCCGAATTTACGAGCGGCAACAACTCCTGCACCAAGCTTCATTTCGCCGTGCGTCAGGGTCGGACCATCCTCAACCACAAGGACTCTCTTTCCTCTTATTATAGAAGAATCGTCAACTTTGATAGGTGAGGCGCCATCTATAACAATTGCTTTCGGGTTAACCTTATCAATGCTCTCTCTTACGATCTGAATTGCTTCAGGTGCGGCACTGTCCATTTTGTTTATCACCACCACATCAGCAAGACGAAGAGTGACTTCTCCAGGGTAATACTTCAGTTCATGACCGGCACGATGGGGGTCAGTAACTGTTATCATAAGATCAGGCTTATAGAATGGGAAATCGTTATTTCCTCCATCCCAGAGAATTACATCACATCCTGCAGGATCTTTTTCTGCGGCATGCAGAATTGCTTCATAATCAACACCTGCATAAATAACATTTCCTCTTACCACATGCGGTTCATACTCTTCCATCTCTTCGACAGTGCATTTGTGTTTTTCCAGGTCTTTAACTACTGCAAAACGCTGAACTTTCTGGGCATTAAAGTCACCATAAGGCATAGGGTGGCGAACCGCAACCACTTTCAAACCCTTTTCCATAAGAAGTTCAATGACTTTTCTGGATGTCTGGCTTTTGCCGCAACCTGTTCTTACAGCACCAACTGCTATAACAGGTTTTGTGCTTTTTAACATAGTATCTGAAGGACCCAGTAATACGAAATTTGCACCGGCAGCATTCACTATTGCGCTTACCGACATTACTTTCTGGTATGTAACATCGCTATAGGAGAAGATACAATCAACAACTCTAAATTTTTTAATCAGGGCAGGAAGGTTTTCTTCAGGGAAAATCGGTATCCCGTCAGGGTATAATTTACCTGCAAGTTCTTTTGGATACTTTCTTCCGTCAATATCGGGTATCTGAGCCGCTGTAAATGCAATAACATTGTAATATTCATTATCTCTGTAGCAGGTATTGAAATTATGGAAATCGCGACCTGCCGCACCAATTATGATGACATTTTTTTTCGTCATAAATCCTCCTTGCCTTTTTTGAAATTTATTTACTGTGAAAGAATTTTCATTTTAAAATGAACCAACAAATGTATAATTTGCATACTGGAATTCCGAGCATTTTATGGTATTTTTTAAAATGCTGTTTTTATGCTTTAATTTCCTCATTAATAATCTGTTAATACTGCTTTTTGTACATGATGAAAACATGTTAAAGAAAATGTTTTCCATAAGGTAAGGTATGTGGCAAATTCTTTGTACTATTATGTCATGTTATGAATGTGCTGGCTCACATATATCTTTCCGGTGATTCTGATAAAATAATCATTGGTAATTACATAGGTGATTATGTAAAAGGACGTGATTACCTTAAGTACCCCGATCTGGTAAGAAAAGGGATTATTCTTCATCGCCATATTGATGGGTTTACCAATCGCCATCCCGTTGTTCACCGCAGTAAGATATTTTTTACCCGGAAATATCATAAATATTCAGGGGTTATCACCGACATCATATATGATCATTTTCTGACGAAGGAATGGGACTTTTTTTCAAGGAGACCACTCGAAAGTGTTACTTATAATTTTTACAGGGCACTTGTAAACAATTACGAAATAATGCCTGAAAATGTCAGGGAAATGATGCCTTTTTTCATTATTAACAACTGGATTGAATCATATCAGACAATGAACGGGATTCGTCACGTATTGAATACGTTAAGTAAACGTTCTACTCTCCCGAACGAGACAAGATTTGCTATGCATGCTCTTAAAAAAAATTATTACTCTCTCCAGGATGATTTTATGGAGTTTTTTCCACAACTTATTGATTATGTTGAAAAGGATTTTGGTATAGAGATCTCTCACAGGATCACGATACCATTCTGATCATACAAGATATTCCGTGCGGCTTGCATCAAGCCTCAAAAAGATAAACAGGAGAATTGTAAATCCCCATAATGAGCTGCCTCCATAGCTAAAAAACGGCAATGGAATCCCAATTACCGGTACCAGACCAATGGCCATACCTATATTTATAAAGAAATGAATAAAAAGAATTGAGACTACACCGTATCCATATATCAGCGAAAACACGGATCGTTGCCGCTCTGCAAGAAAAATCAATCTTAAAAGGAGAAACAGATATATTCCGATTACTGTAAATGAACCTAAAAAACCCCATTCCTCTCCAACTGTGCAAAAAATAAAGTCGGTACTCTGGGACGGAACAAATTTGAACTTAGTCTGAGTACCTTGCAGATAACCTTTTCCTGCAAAGCCTCCGGAACCTATTGAGATTAATGACTGGTTCACATTGTACCCTGTTCCGTGCGGATCTGATTTAAATCCAACCATAATTTCCACTCTCTCCTTTTGATGAGGTTTGATAATATTATTAAAGGTATAATCAACTGAATTAACAAATAAGATGCTTCCTATGAGGAACAGATAAATTATCAGAACAGCTACTACTTTCTTGCTATAAACATAATATGCATAGGTTGCACCTGAAAGTATGAGTGAAATAAAAATAACCATCTCATTACCGATGAATTTAAATACGTAATAATCAAACACATAGACTATTGCAGTAATGAGAATGAAAATTCCTGCACCTGTAATGCATAATTTCCATTTTCGTGTTACAAACCACACCAGAAGAAATGCAAAAGCAATTAATTCAAGTGAAAGGTAGAGATTGTTCATAAGAAGAGTGAGAAAGAAAAGAATTAACATCAGCAATCCCGATACAAGTATATAAGGGCTCAACCCTTCTCTGAAAAGAACGATAAATAATGCAAAATAGACTATTGAGGAGCCCATATCAGGCTGGAGAGCCGTTAGAATTGCCGGAAATAAAATTATTGCCGAGGCAGGAATTATTACATTCAATTTTGTAAGATCCTGTCTATTTGTATTTAAATAACCTGCAAGGGCCAGTGCAGTTCCAAACTTTGCAAACTCAGAAGGTTGCAGACTTAATCCTCCAAATTCAAACCAGGATTTTGCTCCGTTTATCTCAGTTCCAAAAATAAGAACAAGAATAAGAAGGAGCATGAGAGCGCCGTATATGATCCATGAAAAAAAGAAATAAAACCTGTTATCGATAATTACCACAAAAACTGCAAGAACCAGTGACGCAATAATCCATATAAACTGTTTCCCATAACGCTGTGACAGGTCGAGTATTCCGGACCGTTCTTCATTATATACGGCAGCATATATATTGAACCATCCCATTACAATCATTAGTAAAAACAGGACAATTGTGATCTTGTCGATCCCATTCCAGATATTGATGCTGCGTTTCACTATTGCATTAGATTAAGGTTAAGCATACTTTGTTCCCGATCTTTATTGGATACTTCACCTTTAAGATATTTTTCAATCATCAGGCTGGCAATAGGAGCAGCAAAAGTTGCTCCAAAACCTGCATTCTCAACAACAACCATAATAACAATTTTCGGATCATCTTTTGGAGCAAATGCAATAAATACAGAGTGATCTTTACCGTGCGGGTTTTGAGCGGTGCCGGTTTTTCCACACACGATAATATCCTTTAAAGCAGCAATTCCCGCAGTTTTTCCTGCTCCTCCGTTTACTGCGGCATCCATCCCCTTTATGATTTCTTCAAAGTTTATGGAATCAATGCTTATCAAATGTTTTGTAGTAAACCGGGTATCAATATTCCCGGCAGTTCCGATTGATTTTACAATATGAGGGGTATAATAATACCCTCTGTTGGCAATGGCTGCAGTCATATTGGCCATCTGCAGAGGGGTCGTTCCAACCTCACCCTGCCCGATTGCCATTGAAATTACAGTAAGAGCTTTCCATTTGCCTTTTCCGTAGTATTTGTCGTAATAACTTCCGGCCGGGATAAAGCCCGATAGTTCATTTACAAAATCAGTTCCCAGTTTATTTCCGAACCCAAACTCATTAAGGTATCCTTTCCACTTTTCATAAGCTTCTGAGACAGAAGGGTATTTTGGATTTTCAAGTATTTTTCTGAAAGCCTGGCAGAAATATGAATTGCATGAGATCATTATTGCATCTTCCAAATTTAAAGGAGATCGATGTGAATGACATGCCAAAAAAAGATAACCATTATGACAGCCAAAAAGTGTGGAAGGTGAAATTACCTGTTCCTGGAGTGCAATAAGCCCATTTATCGGCTTAAAAGAAGAACCTGGAGGATAGGATGCCATCAATGCCCTGTTATACAAAGGCTCTAATGTATCCGCCAGAAGCTTTGCGAAATTTTCTGAGCGTATCCTTCCTACAAGCAAGCCAGGATCGTAATTCGGTGAAGAGACTAATGTCAGTACTTCTCCCGTTTTAGGCTCAATGGCAACTATACTGCCCCTTTTGTTCTTCATCAGAAGCTCTCCATATTCCTGAAGATCAAGATCAATCCCGGATATGATATTTGTTCCCTGAACAGCCAGCGTGTCCTTACTTCCATCTGCATAAGAACCTTTTACGCGGCTGTAGACATCAACAAGAAAAATTTTTACACCACGTCTGCCACGCAGTTCTTTTTCATATGCTTCTTCTATGCCGCTCTTTCCGATATAATCTCCGGGTTTATAATAGGGATCTTTCCTGGTAATACCATCATCAACCTCGCTTACGTATCCAAGAACATGTGCAGCTACAGGCTTTGAATACTTTCGCAGGGTTCTTGGCTGAACGTAAAATCCGGGATACATGAACATTTTTTCCTGTAACCTTGCATATGTCTCAACTGAAATCTGTTTCAGAAATACTGAAGGAGCACGCTTCGAATAGTTTATAGCGGCTTTCATTCGTTCCCTGAACAGTTCACCTGTTATTCCAAGGAGGTTACAAAACCCGGTTATGTCAATTTTTGAAGCCTGAGCAGGTACAACCATCAGATCGTAAGCCGCCTGATTGAAGACTATCAATTTCCCATTCCTGTCATAAATAAGTCCGCGTGCGGGATACTGTGTAACATATCTCAGAACATTATTGTCGGCTGAGAGCTTGTATGAATCCTTTACAACCTGTATGATGAACAATCTGATTATCAAACACAAAGATGCCAGCACAATAAGTGCCATTATAACATATTTCCTGTTAATAAATGCATCTTTCATAATCGGTTCAATTACTTTCCTCTCCTGTAATATTCAAAAAGAAGAATAAAAGTTATGGAAAACAGCGAGCTTAATAAAACTCTTAACATCGTTCTGAAAAAATCTGCAAATCTGAATACCTCAAGATAAAAAAGAGCTGTATGATGGACCAGTACTATTAATGATGTATAGGTTAAGAACCATATGAAACCATAAGTCAGCATTGATGGGTTCGATCCCAGGTCATAACCATCCCTGGGTGATATGACCCTTAAAACAAATGGGCGAACGAATCCGGAAAGCACAGTAGCAAAAGAATGCATTCCGGGAGAACCCGAGAAGAAATCCATAATCAGGCCCGTTATGAATGATAACAGAAGTAATAACCATGATGGTATTTCAACCGGTAAAAGAAGAATAAACATTATATAGACATACGGATTAACATATCCGCTGAACTGGATATTGTTAAATAGCAGAATCTGAAGCAGTATCAGCAGAATAAAAATCAGACCAAACCTTAAAATTGAGTTGATCATTGAAATAATTTTTCAAGTTCAAGTTGCTCAGTTTTCTTCATATTACCGATAACATCCACAAAGTGTAATTTTTTAAAATCGGTTATCAATGAAATAGTGATTTTATAAAAATCACCTCCAATTTTCTCAAAATCGCTCACAGTGCCAACCATTACCCCTTCGGGAAAAATTGCAGAATATCCGGTAGTCTCAATTGTATCACCAATATTTACAGAAACATGCTGAGGAATTTCACTTAAAATAGCATGACTATAATCCCTGCCGTCCCAGCTTAGAGATCCAAAATAACCGTTTGATTTTATCCTTGCGCTTAATTTGAAATCAAGGTTAAGAAACGACATGGCAACAGAATAGTTTTCGAAACATCCAACAATTACTCCGGCCACACTGTTGCCGGAGGTTACGGCCATATCAACCCTTACACCCTGAAGATTTCCCTTATTAAGAATAAAAAAATTCTTTTGCCGGTTTATTGAATTATTGATGACTTCGGCAGATGTATAAAGGTACTGTTGCTGGTAAATGGAGTCGGAAACAGAAAAAAAAAGCAAATTCTCTTTTTTAACCAAACGTCCGATACTGTTCCTGAGAGCAACGTTTTCCGCTGCAAGATTCTCATTGATCTCACGAAGATTCAGATATGTCCGGGTAATATTAATTCTCTCCTCAATTCCGTTTATCAGGCCTCTGATGCCATTCACAACACGGGTGTTATGATAATTATTCCCTGTTGCCAGTAAATAAACAGTTATTCCTTCAAGAATAAGAAAGATGATCAGGTTATTGTATTTCGCCAGAAAATTCAGCAGATTCCTCATTCACCCCGTTAGATTATCTCATTAGGAATGGAAACTTATTGACATTTTTCAGGGCAACCCCGGTACCACGTGCAACTGCATGCAAAGGATCTTCAACAACATTAAAGTTTATATTGATCTTATCGGTCAGTCTTTTGTCCAGACCTCTAAGTAAAGCTCCTCCACCGACCAGATAGATCCCTTTGTTAACAATATCGGCATAGAGTTCGGGTGGTGTTTGCTCGAGTACACTTAACAGTGCTGCTTCTATTTTGGATAATGATTTATCGAGACAGTAAGCTATTTCCTGATAAGAAACTGGTATTTCGATCGGGAGGGAAGTCATAATATTTGGTCCTCTTACAATAAAATCGGCCGGAGGATTTTCTATATCAGGAAGAGCGGCGCCCACTCCGATCTTAATGTCTTCTGATGTCCGTTCACCAATTTTGATATTATGCTGGTGACGCATATATGCCTGAATATCAGTTGTAAATCCGTCTCCGGCGATTCTGATTGATTTATTGCAAACGATACCCCCGAGAGCAATCACTGCTATTTCGGTTGTTCCTCCTCCGATATCAACCACCATGCAACCTTCGGGAGCTTCAACATCAAGGCCAATCCCTATTGCAGCGGCCATAGGTTCATAAATCATATAGACATCCCGTCCGCCGGCATGTTCCGATGAGTCGCGCACAGCACGTATTTCCACCTCGGTGCTGCCCGAAGGTATGCAAACAACCATTTTCAGAGATGGGGAGAAAAGGCGTGGCCCTTTGTTAATCATTTTGATCATTCCCCTTATCATAAGTTCGGCAGCATTGAAATCGGCAATTACTCCATCGCGTAAAGGCCTTATTGTCTTAATGTTTTCATGTGTTTTGCCATGCATCTGCCTTGCCTTTTCACCTATTGCTATCAGCTTCCCTGTATTTTTATCAATTGCCACTATCGATGGTTCATCAACAACAATTTTATCGTTATGAATTATGATGGTGTTTGCTGTTCCCAGATCCATTGCAATCTCCTGTGTTAAAAATGAAAATAGTCCCATTAATGAGATGATTAATTTGTTAATATTTTAATGTTTAAAATGTCTGATTCCTGTAAATACCATAGCCATTCCATTTGAAGAACAGTAGTCGATCGAATCCTGATCTCTGAGTGACCCTCCCGGCTGTACTATCGCAGTAATACCGGCTTTATGAGCTATCTCAACACTGTCGGCAAACGGGAAAAAAGCATCGGATGCAAGAACTGACCCTTTCAGATCGAACCCAAATAATCGTGCTTTTTCAATAGCCTGTTTCAATGCATCAACCCTCGATGTCTGTCCGATACCGCTGGCATATAACTGACTGTTTTTAGCTATCACAATTGCGTTTGATTTGCTGTGCTTTACTATAATATTGGCAAACATGAGATCCTCAATTTCTGCGGGTTGAGGTGCTCTTTTCGTGACCGGTTTCATATCCTTTGCCGACTCAGTGCTGTTATCATTTTGCTGCCAGAGTACTCCGTTAAGCACCGATCTGAATCCATAATCGCTCTTGCCTGATTCTTTTCTGAGAAGTATTATCCTGTTCTTTTTTTGCTTCAGTATCTCCAGGGCAGATGGTGTAAAACCCGGAGCAATAATAATTTCAAAAAATATCTTATCGATCTCTGCAGCTGTCACATCATCTACAAGAGCATTAGTAACGATAACACCTCCGAAGGCCGAAACAGGATCGCATTCAAGTGCATCCTTCCATGCATCTGAAGGATTATTCCGTGAAGCTACACCGCATGCATTGTTATGTTTAATGATTACATATGTGGTTGCAGTAAACTCATCTATAAGGTTCAAAGCTGCATCAAGGTCGAGAAGGTTATTATATGATATCTCTTTCCCGTGAAGTTTCTCGAAAATCTGGCCGGGGTCACCGTAAAATATCCCCTTCTGATGCGGATTTTCTCCATACCGCAAGTGATAAGAAGAATTAATGCTTTCTCTGAAAGCCGGAATACCTGATTGCCTGTTAAAATATTTGAAGATTGCAGTATCGTAATGTGAAGATGTCTGAAATGCTTTTGCAGCATAATGCCGTCTTTCAGCAACACATGTAAATCCCTTTTTTTCATTTAACAGTGCAAGAACATCGGGATACTGATCTCTTCCTGAAACAATAAGAACATCATTATAGTTTTTAGCAGCTGCCCGGATAAGAGAAATACCTCCAATATCTATCTTTTCAATTATCTCTTCCTCATCATCAACCAATTTTACAGTTTCCTCAAAAGGATAGAGGTCAACAATAACAAGATCAATTTCAGGAATCTTATATTTTATAAGCTGCTCAAGATCCTCACTGTTTTCCCGTCTGGCCAGTATCCCGCCAAAAACGGATGGATGAAGTGTTTTAACCCTGCCGCCAAGGATCGATGGATAAGTTGTAAGATCTTCAACTTTTTCAACATTAATTCCAAGTTCACTAATGAAATTGAAAGTACCTCCTGTAGAATACATCTTCACATCCAGTTCATGAAGCATTTTGACAATATCTGCTAATCCCTTCTTGGAAAAAACTGAAATCAGAGCACTGTGTATTCTCTTGTCACTCATTATATGATTATTACGATCGTCTTTGGATATCCTTTTAAGGCGTTTAAAAATAGATATTTTTTTATTAACCTCAATACATTATAATATATGATTATCAGCAATCAATGAATTTCGTATATTTGACCCTCAATAATTAATATTTCAAATAATAAAATGTTTTTCAGACTACTTAAAGAGGGTTTTATATTCGCTTTTAACTCTATTATTGTTAATAAGTTAAGAACTTTCCTCTCTCTTTTCGGAATTACAATTGGTATTTTTTCCATTATTTCGGTATTCACAGTGCTTGACTGGATGGAAAAATCGATCCGTGATAGTGTAGCTACTCTCGGGGACAATGTAATATATGTTCAGAAGCGTCCATGGTCGTTCGATCCAAATCTGGCCTGGTGGGATATCATGAAATGGCCCCCGATCTCAGAACAGGATTTTCGGGCTATTTTAAAAAAATCAACCAAAACTGAGTCAGCATGTTTCCTGGCTTTTCAGGGTGAAAAAATTAAATACCGAAAGAACATTGCCAGTGGTGTCGCAGTTTGTGCTACAACCATTGAGTTTGAAAATGTAAGATCGTTCGAAATGGAGAGAGGTCGTTACTTCACACCCTTCGAAGCCTCAACAGGCAAAAATGTTGCTATAATCGGCGCTGTAATTGCCGAAAGGTTATTTGAAAAAGCTGATCCTATCGGAAAAGAGATAACTATTGCAGGATTTAGAACCACTGTAATAGGCTTATTCAAAAAGGAAGGAAAAGGAGGAATTAGTGACAATGGAATGGATGAATTGACCATTGTACCTCTGAACTTTGGAAAGAGCTTTATTAATATGCGTAACAGGTTTATTGAATCTCAGTTAATGATTAAAGCTAAACCCGGGATTGCTGTTCAGGATTTAAGCGATGAAACAACAATGATACTTAGGGCCGCAAGGAGGCTTCAGCCTGAAGAGGTTGCAAATTTCTCAGTCAACAGAGCAAGTATGCTTTCGCAAGGTCTGGATTCAATATTCGCTGCCATTAATATCGGGGGCTGGGTTATCGGAGGATTTGCAATACTTGTCGGTGGTTTCGGAATAGCAAATATCATGTTTGTTTCCGTCAGGGAAAGAACAAATATCATAGGTATACAGAAAGCTCTCGGAGCAAAAAGATTTTTTATCCTTCAACAGTTCCTGGTTGAGTCCGTTCTCCTTTCAGTAATTGGCGGAATCCTGGGAGTTTTAATGATATTTCTTGCCACTATTGTTATAAATTACCTGTACGATTTGAATATGTACCTGACTGCGGCTAATGTGTTTCTGGCAATATTCATTTCGGGAATTATTGGTGTGGTGGCCGGATATGCTCCGGCATATTCTGCAGCTAAAATGAATCCCGTTGACGCTATAGGTTGCTCATTCTGATATTACCCTGTTCTCATCTATCCATCGTGTCAGTTGAACAAACTGATCAACTGATAATTGCTCGGGTCTCAGACCGAATTCAAAATAATCGTCCCGTTTCAATTCAAATGCAGCCCTTACTGAGTTTCTTAATGTTTTTCTGCGCTGGTTAAAACAGGCTTTAACAACCCTGAAAAACAGGATCTCGTCGCAATCGAGATTTTTCACATCGTTTCTGATTAACCTTATAACTCCGGATTTTACTTTGGGTGGGGGTGAAAAAACATGTTCCGGTACAGTAAAAAGATATTCTGTTTTATAAAATGCCTGAAGTAAAACACTTAGGATGCCATAGGTTTTTGAACCGGGTCCGGCACAAATCCTTTCAGCAACTTCCTTCTGCAACATTCCGGCGATCTCAATCACCTTTTCGCGGTGTTTTAAAACCTTGAAAAATATCTGGGTTGAGATATTATATGGGAAATTCCCTATAATTCCCATCTTCCCTGGAAAAAAGGAATCAATGTCTATCGAGAGAAAATCACCGGTTATTATATCATTCAGTTCAGGAAAGTGTGTCTGAAGGTAATGTACCGATTCATTATCTATTTCTATAACCCTGAAATCAGAAAATCCTCTTTCCATCAGGAAGCCGGTAAGTATTCCCATTCCCGGACCAATTTCAAGTACGGTACCGTATCCTTCACCTGTAATTGAAGCGGCAATTTTGCTGGCAATACCTATATCTTTAAGAAAGTGTTGCCCAAGGTTTTTCTTTGGCTGTACCTTACCCAT
>JBAWXY010000076.1:0-11598 GCA_037143835.1 Bacteroidota bacterium | reverse complement strand
CCCTATGGACTACAATTTTTAAGAGTTTGAAGATAATTTATTTATAAGCATGGCAAATCATAAGTCGTCAGAAAAAAGGATCAGGCAGATCGAAGTAAGGAAAGAGGCCAACAAGTATTATGCAAAAACAACACGTAATGCTCTTAAGACACTTCGTGGAACAACCAACAAGGAAGAGGCCGGAGTTCTGCTTCCAAAAATAACCTCTATGCTCGACAGGCTGGCTAAGAAGAATATTATTCACAAGAAGAAGGCTTCCAACCTGAAGTCGTCTCTTGTAAAGCATGTAAACAGCTTATAATATCATTCTATCATATATCAGGAGGCTGTATCGTTATGGTACGGCCTTTTTTTTATTTTTTTTGCCATTTACCCGGATTTTATTATCTTGCATATGCATTTCAAATTTTTCGCTGCATGTCTCTTAAAATTACTGACTGGGCTGTTGAAGACAGACCCAGAGAAAAGCTTATCCAGAAAGGTACGGCCAGTCTGAGCGATGCCGAATTGCTGGCAATCCTGATCAGTTCGGGAACAAAGGAAAAATCGGCCGTTGATCTTGGTCGCGAATTATTAGGTATTGTAAACAATAACCTGAATAGTCTCGGCAAGCTTACAATAGCTGACCTCAGGAAGTTACATGGTATCGGCCCTGCAAGAGCTGTAACGATTGCCGCAGCACTGGAATTAGGCCGGAGGCGGAAACTGTCTGAAGTTCCTGAGGTACCTCAGATCAAGTGCTCAAAAGATGTCGCTGACATTTTTCAGCCACTGCTCTCCGACCTGTTGCATGAAGAATTCTGGATACTATTCCTCAACAGGTCTAACAAAGTGATTAACAGGATGAAACTGAGTCAGGGGGGAATAAGCGGGACTGTTACCGATGTACGTATTGTGATGAAAACAGCAATAGAATATCTCGCTTCGGGTATCATTGTATGCCATAATCATCCATCAGGGAATCTTAATCCGAGTGAATCGGATACAAAAATAACTCAGAAAATAAAAGAGGCCGGTAACCTGATGGATATTCAGCTGCTCGATCATCTGATAATCTCTGATAAAGATTACTACAGTTTTGCGGATAATGGATTGTTGTAATTGTCTGATTGTCTTGCTGTCTTTAAGTCTTGAATGTCTGCATATCTGAAAGAATCCCCTCCTGGGAGGGTCAAGGGGTGGGTTTTATCTATCTTTTTCTATCCATATTTTTTCACATTGCTCTTATCCTTACATGTTTTAAGCAAGGATGCAACAGATTTATTTAAAACCGGATGAACCAATTCAGGCTCAATCTCGCATAACGGAACCAACACAAACTTCCTCTCATGCATCATCGGATGAGGAATTTTGAGACTTTTTTCATCAATCACCATACCTTCATAAAGAAGGATATCGATATCTATCACCCTTGATGAGTATTGTTTTTCACCTCTGACTCTGCCCAATAGTGATTCGATCATCTGAATTCTTTCCAGTAATCCGGCGGGGATCAGCTTCGTTTCAACTTTCACAACCATATTAAGAAATTCATCCCCGGACTGAAAACCCCAGGGTTCAGTTTCATAAACAGATGAAGATTTCAATACCTGACCGATATGTTCCTCAATCCTGGCAACTGCCTCTTTTAAGTTGTTTTCCCTGTTTCCAAGGTTTGTTCCAATACCAAGAAAAACTATATTCATAATCATATCAATCTCTTATCAAAAGTATTAAATACATACGTACCTTTACAAATTCATTTTGTTTTTATATATTTAAAATCCATTTAATTAAAGCGCTCAAAAGATGAAAAACTTCCTTAAATACACTCTTGCAACCATTACAGGGATAATAATCGTATCAATTATCTTCTTTATTACTATGATTGCAAGCATCAGTGCGCTTGTAGCATCGGGCGACAAACCCGCTTCTATAAGTGCCAATTCCATCCTTGTACTGAAAGCCGGAGTCACCATCCCTGACAGGGGGAATCAGATTCCACTTGCCGGTATTGACCTGTTTAATATGACATTTACACCTGCTCCCGGATTGAACGAAATTCTGCAAAACATTGAAAAAGCCTCTGACGATAGTAAGATCAAGGGCATTTTGATTGAAAACGGACTACTTCCATCAGGATGGGCAACAATCGGAGAGATAAGGAATGCTCTTGAAAAATTCAGGATGGACGGGAAATTTGTCATCTCCTATTCTGACTATGTCCTTACACAGGAGTGCTATTATTTGTCGACTGTTGCCGACAAGATCTATATTAATCCGGGATCGATGGTTGATTTCAAGGGATTAAGCAGCGAGGTAATGTTTTATAAAAAAGCGCTGGAGAAGCTTGGAGTGGAAGTTCAGGTAACCCGTCATGGTAAGTTTAAAGGAGCCGTTGAACCATTTATACTGGATAAATTAAGTGAAGAGAATAAAACTCAGATAAAAGATTACGTAGGATCGATATGGAAACATGTTATCAAATCCATCTCTGAATCCCGGAATATCCCTGCTGATCAGCTTAATCTGCTTGCTGATAAACTGACCGGGAACATCGCAGCTAATGCCCTCGATAATAAACTTGTTGACGGACTGATGTTTCGAGATGCATTAATTGATACACTTAAAGCCCTATCAGGAATAAGCAAAGATAAAGATCTCAACCTGGTATCGATGATCAAATACAGTAAAGTCCCTGATCCTAACAAAACTATTTCTGTAAAAAACAGGATAGCTGTTGTTTACGCATCGGGAACTATTGTTATGGGTAAGGGAAACGAAAACAATATCGGGGGAAATCATTATGCTGATGTGATCAGGAAAGTCAGGCTCGACTCATCAGTAAAAGCAATTGTTTTAAGGGTCAATTCACCAGGAGGTAATGCAATTGCTTCAGATATTATATGGCGTGAACTGGAACTTGCTGCTAAAGCTAAACCGGTGGTAATCTCGATGGGAAATTATGCTGCCTCAGGAGGATATTTCATCTCTGCTCCTGCTACAAAAATTTATGCTGATCCGACATCTATTTCAGGATCAATCGGCGTATTCGGTCTGATACCAAATGCAGGAAAACTTCTGGAACAAAAACTTGGACTTTCCACAGAATTTGTTAATACAAATAAAAATTCAGAATTCCCCTCAATATACAGACCTATGAATATTTTTGAGAAAGAGGTAATGCAGATGAGCATTGAAAAGGTGTACAGCGATTTCGTAGGTAAAGTTGCATCGGGGAGAAAGATGACTGCTGAATCGGTTGACAGCATCGGACAAGGAAGAGTGTGGAGCGGAACCAGCGCTCAGAAAATTGGTCTTGTAGATGAAATCGGAGGACTAAAAGATGCCATTAAAGGTGCTGCGGATCTGGCAGGTGTTGATACCTGGTCGATAAGGGAACTGCCGGTAATTGAAGATCCTTATACCAGGCTGCTCTCACAACTTAGTGGTGAGATAAGGATGAGCATCTTAAAAAGAGAACTGGGTGAATCGGTAAAATATTACAATATTATACAGGAAATCAAAGACCTGTCAGGGATACAGGCACGGTTGCCATATTTTATTGAGATCCATTAATATATGGGAAAAAACAAGAATATTTTCCTCTATCCGGTTTCTCTCATTTACGGGCTGATCACCGGTATCAGGAATTTTTTGTACAATACCGGCATTCTTCCATCTGTGGAGTTCCATCTTCCTGTTATCAGTGTCGGAAATATAACTGTAGGAGGAACCGGCAAAACCCCGCATACCGAATACCTTGCAGGATTGCTCAGGGAAAACTTCAAGGTGGCCACCCTCAGCAGAGGATATAAAAGAAAAACCCGGGATTTCAGAATCGCCTCAACATCATCTTTTGTCAACGATATTGGTGATGAGCCTATGCAGATATTCCGGAAGTTTCCTGATGTTCTGGTGACAGTTGACATAAACCGGGTTCATGGGGTAAACAAGATTCTGGAGGGAAATCCTGAAACGGAAGTAATAATTCTGGATGACGGCTTCCAGCACAGAAGAATCACACCCGGATTTTCAATACTGCTTTCCGACTTTGAAAGGCTTATTGTGAGAGACCACATGATGCCTTATGGGAACCTGAGAGAAAGCATTGGAAACAAGAGAAGAGCCGATATCATTCTGATTACCAAATCTCCTGAAAATATTAGTCCTATCCAAAGAAGACTTATTTTAAAAGAGGTCGACATATCTCCTTATCAGAATCTTTATTTTACGTCACTTACCTATAAAGCTCCCCTGCCTGTATTTGACCACAAAGATCCGGAAGAAACTCAGTTAGACTTTTCACAATGTGAAAACTGTGGAATTGTTCTCATCACGGGAATAGCTAATCCTCTTCCACTTAAAGAGTATCTTCAGAAAACTGTCGGGGAGATAATCCATCTCTCATTCCCCGACCATTACAATTTTAATGAAAAGGATATAATTAGTATTTCCTCAGCCTATATGGATCTTAAGTCCCCGGTAAAGTATCTGATTACAACAGAAAAGGATGCTATAAGGTTGCGGGAATTTACTAATATTGCAGAACCGATCAGATCGGCATTTTTTTATATTCCTGTTGGAATCCATTTTTTGAATGATGACAAGGATGAGTTTGATAATCTGATAGTTGATTATGTTAGAAAAAATAAACCAAACGACAGAGTTTCTGAAGGCTAAAGGGATAATAAACCCTGATGCGGGTATTATTCTTGGTACCGGACTTGGCGGACTTACTGCAAAAATTGAAAACCGGATTGAGATAGATTATAAAGATATTCCCAATTTTCCTGTTGCTACAGTTGAAGGTCATGCCGGCAAGCTGATTTATGGCGATTTCGGCAGGAAAAAAATCGTTGCCATGAAGGGGAGATTCCATTATTATGAAGGTTTTGAACCCGAACAGGTTGCATTACCGGTAAGGGTTCTAAAGTATCTCGGTATAAGCTGTCTTTTTCTTTCAAATGCTGCAGGAGGGGTCAATCCCTCATTTCAGATAGGTGATATAATGATAGTAACTGATCATATTAACCTGCTGCCAAATCCACTGGTTGGTCCGAATGATGATCGTATAGGTGCCCGTTTCCCCGATATGGGTGAAGCATACGATAAGTACCTTATTAAGAAAGCATTACTTATCGCTCAGGAACATAATATAAGGATACATAAAGGTGTCTATCTCTCTACCAGTGGTCCCACTTTTGAAACACCAGCCGAATACAAATATTTCAGGATAATCGGTGCCGATGCAGTGGGAATGTCAACGACTCCTGAAGTTATAATTGCACGTCACATGAACCTGCCATGTTTTGCAGTCAGCGTTATAACGGATCTGGGTGTTGAAGGAAAAATTGAATATACAACACACGAATCAGTTCAGTACGAGGCTGCCAAGACCGAAGCCCGCATGACAACTATTATGACTGAGATGATTTCTTCTTTGTAGGAATATCCGTAACTTTTAATTTTAATTACCGTCGGTTTTAACCGACGGTAAGAAAACATCCTCCCTGTCAGGACTTTAGTCCAATTGGATTTATTGGGCTAAAGCCCTAAAATCTAAGAGCCTTCTTAACCGTTGGCTGAAGCCAACGGTAATTAAATTACTGAAGGAAAAAATCATCTAATAACCGTGCATACTCTTTTCCACTTGTCTGTTTTGCCGGTATCGTCATACAGATTTATGAAAATAATGTAAATTCCGGTATTAACAGGAGAGCCGTCATCTGCGGTTCCATCCCAGGTTACCGATGCTTCAGGCCCTGCTAACATATTTGTTGCAATCTTTTTAACATAGTTTCCGGTTTCATCAAAAACCATCACCGAAACAACATTACCATTCCCGGTCAGGCTGAACTGGATCATAAGAAAATCTTCATACCCATCATTATCGGGAGTTATTTTCGATGATGAAAAAACCACATTGTCAGAAGTTGTGGGCAATTCAAGAAATACTGAATTCGGAGCACCGGGGGTGCCCCAACCCGCACTCTCCGATGCAGAATGCCAGTTAATAGCTTCTTCAGACTTATTCTCCGGACGGATCTTTTCAAGTGCAACGCCTTCATATCCCGACAGAAGGGAATAGTGCATTTTTTCATTGTAGAAAACCTCATCAATCCTGTCCAGTTCCCTGTTATAAAGGATCAGGTGCCCTTCATTATCAGACATTGAGGGAAGAGATCTGATCTCAAAGAGATATTCAGGCTCCGAGGAAAAATATCTGCCGGTAATTTTTTCCTTATCAATAGTAATGGCATAATATGAACCGGGCATTATACACCTTTTAACATCAGAGATCATTGTATTTACAGAAGTATCACCCGTGGCATCATTAACAGAAACAAGCTGAAGTCGTGAGGCATCGACAACTTTCCCGGAACAGTTAAATAACTCAATATAATCCGGATCACCGGGCAGTGGATTAAAAAGAAGCTCGTTAAACAGTATATCTCCTGGTTCAGGTGGTTCAGGTAATCCAAATTTAAAACTTTCACTCTGCATCCCGTTTCCTGCGAAATCTTTTATTCCGGCTGAAATATCAAGTTGATAAAGCTCGCCCCTGAGAAGTGGATCAGCTGCTTTAATCGAGAACTCACGAAGAAGCGGGTCGGTCGGAAAAAGATCAATAATTTCCTTCCCTCCGATCTTAATGCTTTTAATCTTTTCGGAAAGGTTAAAGACCGGCTCAGAAAATCTGACAGTAATATTAATGCTGTCATCAGGAAACACATTCTGAATTCCGTAAAATGAAATATCCGGATTGCTGTGCGATACAGAATTGACCGATCCCGGGGTACCACCTTTCCGTGATGAAGATGCGATCCAGTTCCCTTCCTGGAAAAAGGGGAAGTGTGTATCTATCATCTCAAGCGACCAGCCACCTCCGGATTTTAATTCATCGCTGTACCAGTCTGAAGAATATTCCACACCATGAATCAGATTGCCCGAACTATCGGACAAGCATAATATCCTCCCTCCATCGGTCAGCGTGGGAAATTGTTTCAATCCTGTCACTCTTCCATATTTTGTAAAAAATGAAGTATCCTGTAATGAACATATTATTATGATATCTGAAGGATTGATAATAGTCTCAGGGAAAAGCGCATTCTGACTCTCAGATGAGAGTTTCCAGTATGCCAGATTGAATGAATATTCTGTTCTGTTGGTTATTTCAAGATATTCTTTCCCGGGAAGAGAGACCTCAGGCGATGGATCAGCCATAATTTCTGAGATTATCACATCTCCCGCCTCCGCCCACACAGGGGTAAATGGCACTTGAATATTTGAGGTGCAATTCCCGGACTTATCACATAACTTATTGATTGTCAATGTGTTTAATGATTTATTAATGAGCATATCAGCAAATTCAATTTTATAGGTTAATTCCTTTTTCTTTGTAATATATATAGATCGGTTTTCTCCTGCATTTAATGAAAAATTTCCCGGCAACATCAATTCGTTTGCAGGTTCTTTATCAAGAGTAATTTCTACTGCATTCTTTCCTGACACTTCACATCCGGTAACGACAGGCGCTTCATTATCTTCATAGAAATTACCTTCAATACTTATATCATCGATCCATAGAAGCCGGTCGCGGGTGGATGAGTATCTGTAATATACTCCAAACCAGCCCGGACTAAATAATTCACTGTTGGCACCTGATGCTGTACTTATAAGATTTCCATTCAACCGGTAAACTGAAACAGACCAATTCCCTTCCTGTGATTTTTCAACTATAATTTTCACAGCATTGGTTATCCCGATTGCGGTCTGCCAGTTTATCCTGCAATTTATTACAGTTGTTAACACATTGCCTTTTACTTTCCAGAGACGGAGAGTGTCATCAAATCCGGTCAGGTTAACACCAAGGGCAAAGCCATTGGTACCACCTTCTGCTGACATAGTCGCAGGTTCAGTATCGGACAACAGAAATACCGACCAGTTATTTGATGATGAAGGATCATAACCATGCCTGATAAGAAAAGTCCACCTTGTCAAGCCCTGTGACGGATGCAGATTTTTAATCGGGATTCCGATCCTGTCAATACCAGCATCGGGGTTATCGAATACATGATGTAATGAAAATCTTCCGGAAATACTTCCTGATGAATCAGCTTTCCACCGTCCTTCAATGTTTTGTACCCAGTTATTAATATTCCCGGATTCAAAATTTTCAATAATCTGGCCAAATGCCGTAAAAGGCATTAGTAAAGCCAGTAAAATAACTTTTTTCATGCAGCGCGACGAATTGAAAAAAAAGTTAATTTTGACCGTTTTTAATGTCAAAGTAAATTTAAATAATAATTTTAATTATTCCAAACAATTAACTATGAACCCCACATGTTTTAAAGAACAAACACAGATAAATGGAATTCAATCAACATGGGGGCTCCATCATACCTTTAAAATCAAAATTATATTATGATGAAAATAGCTGTTATAGGAGCCACCGGGATGGTTGGCCGGACAATGATGAAAGTGCTTGAGGAGAGAAATTTCCCTGTATCACAACTGATTCCTGCCGCTTCTGAGCGGTCGGTAGGCAAAGAGGTAATCTTTAAGGGGAAGGCTGTTAAGGTAGTAAGTGTTATGGAAGCGGTTGAAGCCAGACCTGAATTTGCAATTTTTTCGGCAGGTGCATCAATATCAAAGGAATGGGCCCCGGTTTTTGCAAAAAACGGAACTGTTGTAATTGACAATTCTTCGTATTGGCGCATGAATAAAAACATCCCTTTAATTGTTCCTGAGATCAACAGTCATATTTTAAAAAAGGGTGACCGGATAATTGCTAATCCAAACTGTTCGACGATACAGCTGGTTATGGCTTTGGCGCCACTTCACAGAAAATATAAAATTAAGCGCCTTGTTGTTTCAACATATCAATCGGTGACCGGTACAGGGGTAAAAGCTGTTGTCCAGATGGAGAATGAAAGACTTGGAATCAGGGGAGAGATGGCTTATGCTCACCCTATTGACAAAAACTGCTTTCCCCACGGAGGATCTTTTCAACCTGACGGATATACAACTGAAGAGCAGAAACTAATTGATGAAACCCGTAAAATACTTGAAGATCAGACTATCCAGGTTACTGCTACAGTAGTAAGAATCCCGGTGATTGGTGGACATTCGGAAGCTGTAAACATTGAGTTTGAGAAAGATTTCAATATTGATGATGTCAGGCAGCTTATCGGCCGGTTTCCAGGGGTTATTGTCTATGATAATCCCTCAGAAAACAAATATCCTATGCCAATCATGGCACATAACAGGGATGAGGTTTTTGTGGGAAGGATCAGAAGGGATCTGTCGAAGGAAAAATGTCTGAATATATGGATCGTTTCAGACAATATCAGAAAAGGCGCTGCAACCAACGCGATTCAGATAGCTGAATATATGGTTGCTAACAAATTATTTTAACCCCCCATCCCCACACTGAATTCCACCTCATCCCCCTGCCCCCTTCTCCTGAAAGAGAAGGGGATAAGAAAAAGATAATCAGACAAATAAGTCCCTCTCCTTCAGGAGAGGGATTTAGGGTGAGGTGGATTTCAAAAAGGGGGCTTGGGGAGTAAAACTACCCTTTAGGTAGTTGGGGGTGAATCGTATAGAAAGTCGTTGAAAGGATACCTTTTAATATGTATCTTCTTTACCTCTTCATAAAGAAGCTTGCGAAGCTCGTCAACGTTTTCTTTAGTCTTTGCTGAGATGAAAACAGTTCTGTGATTTTTATCGGAAGCCATCCAGGACTTCTTCAGATCGGAAAGAGAATAATTTTCCTTCAGTACAGGAGTAAGATCATCTTCATCCTTTAAGGAATAGGAAAATGCATCAATTTTATTAAAGATAATTATTGCAGGTTTATCGAAAGATCCAAGCTCCCGGAGAGTTTCGTTGACAACCTTAATCTGTTTTTCAAAGTTTGGATGAGAAATATCGACAATGTGGACAAGCAGGTCTGATTCTCTGACCTCATCAAGAGTCGATTTGAATGACTCAATCAGATCGTGTGGGAGTTTTCGGATAAATCCGACTGTATCGGAAAGCAGGAAAGGAAGGTTCCCGATAACAACTTTCCGTACCGTTGTATCGAGAGTTGCAAAAAGCTTATTTTCAGCAAAAACATCCGACTTACTCAGGAGATTCATAATGGTGGATTTCCCAACATTAGTATATCCCACAAGTGCCACCCTGACCATTTTTCCACGGTTTTTCCGCTGGGTAGCCATCTGGGTGTCGATCTTTTTAAGCTGTGTTTTAAGCAGTGAAATTCTATCCCTGATAATCCTTCTATCGGTTTCAATTTCAGTTTCTCCCGGACCCCTGAAACCGATACCTCCCCTTTGTCGTTCGAGGTGAGTCCACAAACCGGTTAAGCGCGGAAGAAGATATTGATTCTGGGCCAGTTCCACCTGTGTACGGGCATGTGATGTCCGTGCCCGGCGGGCAAAAATATCAAGTATCAGATTTGTTCTGTCGAGAATGCGGCAGCCAATTGCCTTTTCAATATTTCTTATCTGGCTTGGGGTGAGTTCATCATCAAAAATGGCAATATCAACATTATTCTCCTGAACATACAGGGCGATCTCCTCGATTTTGCCTGAACCCACAAATGTACGGGGGTTAGGTACATCCAGTTTTTGGATAAACCTTTTCAGAGGTTCCGCACCTGCCGTTTCAGTAAGGAATGAAAGTTCCCCAAGGAAATCCTCAACTTCACGTTCATCCTGTCCGGGATAAATTATTCCTACAAGAATTGCCCTTTCCAGGGGTTTGCCGGTTTCAATCATCAAAGTCTTGCAATTCTGCCCTCATTATTAATGTTTTAAAATACAAAATTGAGCCACATTGAATATCTTACCCGTACTGGTTGGCCTCTCTGCAATCCGGGGCCCCATTTAGGAGATGCCTGAATAGCTCTAACTGCTTCAATGTCTATAATAGGATCAACCCCTTTTACAACTGTTACATTGCTCACAACACCATCGGGTTCAATGATGAAAGTCAGAAATACCCTTCCCTGTATCTTGTTATCGATTGCGATCTGAGGATAATTAGTTCGCTTCAGTACCCATTCCCGGAATTTATCAATGTCACCTCCTTTAAAAGAAGGCATCACCTCAACCACAAAAAATGGCTCGTCTGTCGCTATACCATCCTGTCCCGATAACATATCTTCACCGGTACCTGTGCCGGCAACCTCAATCTGATCGCTTGTTGATTGAGTAAGAGCTTCATCAATTGTTGCAAGAGTTGTTTCAAGTGGTAGTACAGTATCAACAACGACCGGTGGAATATATTTCACAACTTCCTGTATGTGGGCAGCTTCAGGTGGCGGTGGAGCAGGTGGAACTATGATCTCATCAATCGGAGGGTCAAGATTTTCCATCTGAACCTGAACATAATTGAAACCGCTGCTAAGAACATGGTCGGAATGAGGAGTAAGAATAAATGGAATAATTACAGCAGAACTTACCAGTAATGATGCCAGAATGATGCCTGCAATAACCACAGAATTATATCTCTTTCGAAGCTGATAAGCGCCATAATCCCTGTTCCGCGTTTCAAAAAGCAGATCATCAAAATCCATCACCTTTCTAAGATTATCGAACATTCTTC
>JBAWXY010000075.1:0-11713 GCA_037143835.1 Bacteroidota bacterium | reverse complement strand
TATGCTTTCTGGTCATATAAAATTCATAGCAGCGAACGGTTCGACCTGCTCGGTAACAGCCTTGCCATTCTCTCAGGAATAGCATCACCATCGCGGGCTGAGGAAATGATTTCCTGGATCGAAGAAGAGTGTGCAGGAATGAGAAAAAGAGGTGAATTGGCAATTGATCTGCCGCCTAATTTCTTCCCCTTTATTAAACCTGAAGATCCTGACTGGCATGTAAGATATGAAACCTATAACAAACCCGGAGAGTACCATAATGGAGGCATTTGGCCTTTTATATGCGGGTTTTATATAGCAGCACTGGTTGCTGCTAAAAGGTACACTCTCGCCGGAGAAAAGCTTGTGGCGCTTACCCATATTATAAAAATTTCCAATACCGGGAACGTCGACTTTGGGTTTAATGAATGGCTAAAAGCCCAGGACGGCAAGCCCATGGGGCAGGACTGGCAAACATGGAGCGCCGCGCTTTATCTGTATGCCGTAAAATGCGTTGAAGAAAAAAGAACACCCTTTTTTGATGATATACGAACTATTGCAACGCAGGATATGTGAATGATATAACTTATTTCTAAAGTTGTGTAACACTTATTAAAATTAAAGTACTCAACTTTGTTCTGTAATATGACCGGGCTTATGAGTTCAGATAAGATGAAAAAATTTAATCCTGTTATTATAGTAAAAGGTATTATAGCGGCGCATTCCGTGAAGCTAAGCGAAAAAACATTGGCAAAAACTGCCGAGGCACACAGCTTTTTAACAAATGTTGCCGATGTTTCCTTATTTATTACGCGTGTCATAAAAGAAACATTTTCGCCCAACTTTGAATTTAAAGAATTTTTGCGCCAGTGTTTTCAAATCGGATATATATCATTGCCACTGATTTCAGTAACCGGAATCATTATGGGTTTAGTGCTTACTATTCAATCGCGCCCGGTACTTGTTGATTTCGGTGCAGTAAACGCGCTTCCCGGAATGATAGCAATATCTCTTATCAGGGAAATGGGCCCTGTTATAACGGCACTTATATGCGCAGGAAAAATTGGTTCGGGTATGGGAGCAGAATTAGGTTCAATGAAAGTGACCGAACAGATTGATGCTATGGAAGTATCCTCCACTAATCCCATAAGATTTTTAGTTGTCACAAGAGTTTTAGCAGCAACACTTATGATACCTTTATTAATCTTATATGCTGATGCACTTGGCATATTAGGGTGCTGGGCAGGAGTAAATATTAAAGGCGATGTAACGTTTGTTTTATTTTTCTCACAGGCATTTAGCCATATTGAGTTTATTGATTTTTTACCTGCTGTAATAAAATCATTTTTTTTCGGAGCAGTAATTGGATTTGTTGGATGCTATAAAGGATACAATGCCGGGCGCGGAACAGAAAGTGTAGGCGTTGCTGCAAATTCTGCTGTTGTGTTATCATCACTCCTGGTGATAATTGTAGATTTGATTGCAGTACAAATTACCGATATGCTAATGTCATGAACAAAGCACAAACAGATACAATAAAGAATGCTTCTTTAAAATCGATAAGCGATGAACCGGTTATCGAAATAAATAATCTTAAGAAATCATTTGGCAAACAAGAGGTATTAACAAATGTTTCCTTAAAGCTTTTTAATGGCGAAAACTTAGTGGTGGTTGGTAAATCCGGTACAGGTAAATCTGTTTTAATACAATGTATTGTTGGCTTATTATATTCTGATAGCGGAACAATAAATGTGTTTGAAAAAAATATTACTGCATTAAACCGGAAAGAATTTGGCGAGTTGAGACAGAAAATTGGGTTTCTTTTTCAAAGTGGCGCATTGTATGATTCCATGACGGTGAAACAGAACCTGGAATTTCCATTGCGAAGAATGAAAAAGAATCTTTCTGAAAAAGAAATTAATGAAAAAGTGAATGAGGTCTTAGAAAATGTTGGTTTGCCTGACGCATTGAATAAAATGCCCTCACAACTTTCCGGCGGCATGCGAAAAAGAATAAGTTTAGCACGAACTATTGTTGTGGACCCGATGATAATGCTATATGACGAACCCACAACAGGACTTGACCCTGTTACCGCTGATGAAATAAGTTCACTCATTAATGATGTTCAGAAAAAATATAAAACTTCTTCTATGATCATCACACATGATATTAAATGTGCTCTTACCACAGCAAACCGGATTATCATGTTAAATGAAGGGGAAGTTTATAAGGAAGGAAAAGTTGAGGACTTTGAAAACTCTTCCGACCCGTTAATTAAATCTTTCTTTATGTAGAATGGATAAAAACTCTTTAACCTCATTAACTGAATCAGCACATTTAAATAAAAAATAAAATGGACACATACACACAAAATTTTAAAATACGGTTAGGGCTGTTTGTTACAGGTGGATTGACACTTTTTGTACTTGCCATATTTATAATCGGAAAACAAAAAAATTTATTTAATCCTGTTTTTAAACTTACTTCAACATTTTACAATGTAAGCGGATTACAGGTTGGAAATAATATCCGCTTCTCAGGAATTAATGTAGGCACTGTTGACAACATCAGCATCATTAACGATTCAACTGTAAGGGTTGATATGATGATTAAAAAAGATGTTAAGCAGTTTATTAAATCGGACTGTGAAGTAACAATAGGTTCAGAAGGACTTATTGGTGACCGGCTTTTAATTATTACGCAAGGAAGCTCTGATGCTTCTTTGGCAGAAGAAGGACAACAACTTGCATCAACCGAACCCGTTGAAACAGATGCCATCATGGCGAGTTTGCAGGTAACAGCAGATAATGCCGCAATTATTTCAGATCAGCTGGCGGAAATTATGATTAAATTAAATAGTGGAACCGGAACACTCGGGAAATTAATACAGGATTCAACTATTGCAAGAAATTTAAATCAGACCATGGAGAATCTTAAAAACAGTTCCAAAGGGTTAGATGAAAATATGAATGCAGCCAAAGAAAATTTTCTTTTGAAAGGTTATTTTAACAGGAAGGCAAGAGCAGCAGCGAAAATGGAGAAGGACACTATAGAAAAAAAAGCAGCGGAACAAAAATTAAATGATAAAAAGAAATAATAATTATTTGCATATAAAATATTTAAAAATGGCAAATGCAAATGTGGTTCAAAAAATATTTCATACTTTTTTTTGTTTCATTCTTATTAAGTGATTTTGTATTTGCACAGCAAATTCCTGTCAAAAAAGATTCAACCATTCTTTATAAAAATATTGAATCCTTTTCCGGCCGTAGCAAGTTTACTCAGTTCATGTACAGTTTAGTTTTTAAACCTGTTGCAATCATCTCAAAAAAAAAAGAAGTTCAAAAGAAAGTATATAAAAAACTGATACAAAAACCATACGGTGCCTTTGAAGGGAAAATTATCCGTAATATAGACATTGTTACCCTCGATCCTTTTGGTTACTCAGCCACTGACACGACTGTTGCAAAGCAAAATTTTTTATACAAAGCAGGGAACGGGATGCATATTAAAACACAAAGTATCGCGATCCGGAACCTGTTGCTTATCCGTAAAAATGTACCGTTCAATTCTTTACTTGTAAAAGAATCGGAGCGTCTGATCCGCAGCCAAAAATATGTGCATGAGGTTTCTTTTTATGTTGTATCTGCCGGGGAAAAATCCGATTCAGTAGATATTTTCATTCGTGAATTAGATAAATGGAGCATCATTCCTGATGGATCCATTTCAGATCCAGGTATCAGGGTCTATATAACCGATAAAAATATTTTAGGGTCCGGTCATGAGTTTCAAAATGCTTTTACAAGAAATTTTACTAACGGAATTAATTCTTTTATTACAAATTATTCAATCCCAAACATCAGGAACACCTACATCAGCACAGCGTTGCACTATGGATTTGACGGTTACAAAAATTTCAACAGGAGCCTGATTGTTGATCGTCCGTTTTATTCTCCTTTAGCAAAGTGGGCTGCAGGCGTATCTTTTGCTTCTCAATTTAAAAAAGATTCCCTGAAGTATATAAATCTGGTTTATTTTCCTTCGAATTTTAAATATAGCACGCAGGATTATTGGGCAGGCAAGGCACAACAGATTTTCAAAGGTAACCCGGATAAGGAACTTGTAACCAATATAATTGTAGCTGCACGTTATCTGCGTATCCGCTATTTTGAAAAACCATCTGATCTTTATGACCCGTTAAATATTTATTCCAGTGAAGATTCTTATTTAGCCACAATAGGAATTTCCGCCCGGAAATATGTTCAGGATAAATATGTCTTTAATTACGGTGTTATCGAAGATGTACCGGTTGGAAAAGTTTATGGGTTAACAGGTGGTTATCAGGTAAAAAATAATTCCGGAAGGCTATATTTAGGGTTTCGCTATTCCTTTGGTGATTATCATGAATGGGGATACCTGAGTTCCAACTTCGAATACGGAACTTTCTTTCATGCATCAAATGCTGAACAGGGAGTTTTTACAGCAGGTATAAATTATTTTACAGGATTATTTGAAATTGGAAAATGGAAATTCAGGCAATTTGTAAAACCGCAGTTAATTATTGGCATTAACCAGTTCTATTCCGATAGTTTAACTCTCAATGATGGTTATGGTCTCGATGGATTTAACAGTTCTTCATTGTCAGGGACCAACCGACTCTTGTTTACGTTGCAGACACAATCATACTCCCCGTGGAATTTCATCGGATTCCGCTTCGGACCCTATATTACTTATTCTCTTGGCATGCTTGGCGATGCAGAAACACGATTTAAAAACAGCAAGGTGTATTCACAAATTGGGTTGGGAGTTTTAATAAAAAATGCGAATTTAGTTTTTAATACTTTTCAGATATCCATTTCATTTTATCCATTAATTCCCGGCATTGGTCAGGATGTTTTTAAAATGAACTCATTCAGAACAACTGATTTCGGCTTCCGGGACTTTGAAATAGGAAAACCGGCAAGAGTTATATACCGATAAAATGATAGCAAAATACTTTTACTTCATTCGTCCGGCGTTCCTTTTGAAGGTGTGAATAATGTAACTCTTTTAAAAAGTTGTGTAACACAAACAAATCCTGAACCACTTAACTTTATCAATAATAACAAAGTTATGAAAACAGATTCAATCTCAACATCAACAAAAGTTTCAAAATGGACAGTATTGAAACGAAAAATTAGAAAAGTACTTTATTTGTTTATTACTCTGATCGTAATTATAACAGGTATTTTCATTTACTGGAAGTATTTTTATACTTACAGTAATGGCTATCGTGCAGGATTATTGCAGAAATTCTCTCACAAAGGCAATATTATCAAAACCTATGAAGGCGAAATGATACTTAGTAGTGTATCAAGTAATATGAACGTAGTTATTGCATCCGAAAAATTTTATTTTTCAGTTACCAACGACAAACTGGCACGACAGCTTGATACTATACAGGGGCAAATGGTTATAGTTCATTACCGGCAAAAAAACGGGGTATTATTCTGGCATGGCGATTCGCAATATCTGGTTGACAGCGTAAGACGTATCCGATAGTTTTATTTATTAAATAATATTAACCACATTCACAGATATAATAAACGAAAAAAATGAAAACAGATAAAAAGAAGAAAGTATTGATTGCACTGGATTATAATCCAACTGCGCAAAAAGTGGCAGAAATTGGTTTTTCTATGGCTAAAGCCATGAATGCTGAAGTTATATTGCTTCATGTAATATCAGATCCGGTGTATTATTCCACAACAGAATATTCACCGATTATGGGGTTTAATGGTTACATGGAAACAGGTCAATTGCAATTGAACAGTGATGGCGCACTAAAAAAAGCAACCCAACATTTTCTCAATAAGTCAAAAAACCACCTTGGTGATAAATCCATTAAAACCCTTGTAAAAGAAGGTGATTTTGCTGAATCTATATTAAAGACCGCAAAAGAGTTGCACGCAGATATTATTGTTATGGGCTCTCATAGCCGGAAATGGTTGGAAAATATTCTCATGGGAAGTGTTACGGAAAAAGTTTTACGTAACACTTCCATGCCGCTTTTCATCATTCCAACTAAAAAACACAATTAACTTGGATTTAAATATTACTTCCGAAAAATACAAAGGATTAACCACTAGTCAGGCAAAAGAAAAATTACTTACCGAAGGTTATAACAATCTTCCGTCTTCAAAACCTAAAAATTTTTTCTCCATTGCACTGGGGGTTGTCAAAGAACCAATGTTTATACTTTTAGTTGCTTGTGGCACTTTGTATATAATTTTGGGCGATTTACGGGAAGGGTTAATGCTTCTGGGCTTTGTTTTCGTAATCATGGGCATCGAATTCTATCAGGAAAAGAAGACCGAAAAAGCCCTCGATGCATTAAAAGATATGGCAAGTCCCAGGGCTCTGGTAATCAGGGACGGAGTAGAGACACGAATTGCTGGTTTTGAAGTAGTGACCAGCGATATTATTGTGTTACAGGAAGGCGACAGGGTTCCGGCAGATGCTACAGTGTTAAATTCGGTTAATTTACTGGCCGATGAATCATTACTTACCGGAGAACCGGTACCCGTCAGAAAAAACGATTGGGATGGGGTTGAAAAAAATATTCAGCCTGGTGGCGACGATTTGCCTTTCGTTTATTCAGGGTCCATGATTGTTCAGGGCAACGGAATCGCAAGGGTAACAAGCATTGGGATCAATACCGAAATCGGAAAAATTGGCAAAGCGATGGAGGGCGTAAATGAAGAACCCACCAGACTTAAACAGGAAATGGGATCGCTGGTTAAAAAACTTTCGCTTGTCGCTGCCGTACTCTGTATTCTGGTAATCGTTGGTTACACACTTACCCGGGGAACTCTGGTCAATGGGTTCCTGGCAGGAATAACATTGGCTATGGCTATGTTACCGGAAGAATTTCCGGTAATTCTGACAATTTTTATGGCACTCGGGGCATGGCGAATGTCAAAAAAGAAAGTTTTAACACGAAAACCATCGGCAATAGAAACGCTTGGCTCGGCAACAGTGTTATGTACCGACAAAACAGGCACCCTTACCCAAAATAAAATGACTGTTACAAGTCTATATAACGGAAAAAATTTTCTGACTGTTGCAAAAGCTAACGAGTTTAATCCGGAATTTCATGAAATAATTGAGTATGGCATTCTTTCAAGTCAAACCAATCCTTTTGATCCCATGGAAAGGGCAATCACCAGCATTGGCGATTTATACCTGAAGGGGACAGAACATATCCATAAGAACTGGAAAATGGTCAAAGAATACCCTCTTTCCAAAGAACTTCTGGCCATGTCGCGGGTTTTTTCGTTTAAAGAAACACAGGAAAAAATTATTGCAACGAAAGGAGCGCCTGAAGCCATTTTTGATCTGTGTCATCTGGATGAAAAAAACAAAAAACGTCTGTCTTTAGCCGTTGAAGAATTGGCCGCAGGCGGATTAAGAGTGTTAGGCGTGGCTAAAGCAAAAATTAAAGCAAAAGGTCTACCTGAAATTCAACATGATTTTACTTTTGATTTTATTGGTTTAATAGGACTGTCCGATCCCATTCGTAAAAATGTAAAACAAGCTGTAAACGAATGCTTTAAAGCCGGCATCAGGGTAATTATGATTACAGGTGATTACCCGGTAACAGCTAAAAGTATAGCCCACGAGATAGGCCTTGAAAATCCTGATATGTGCATTACCGGTCAGGAATTGCAGGCAATGACAGATAATGAATTATGCAAAAAGATAAAGGGAATCAACGTTTTTGCCAGAGTTGTGCCGGAACAAAAACTTAAAATCGTAAATGCTTTAAAGAAAAATAAGGAAATTGTTGCCATGACGGGAGATGGGATCAATGATGCCCCTGCTCTTAAATCGGCCAACATTGGGATTGCGATGGGAGAGAAGGGAACTGACGTCGCCAGGGAAGCTTCTTCGCTGGTACTCATGGACGATAATTTTGCATCCATTGTAGGGGCAATAAAAATGGGAAGACGGATATTTGATAACCTCCAGAAAGCTTTTGGATACATCTTTGCTATCCATGTGCCCATTGCCGGATTATCCTTAATCCCGATATTATTGGGTAATTTTCCACTGATTTTATGGCCTGTACATATTGTTTTCCTCGAATTAATCATCGACCCTGCATGTTCCATAATATTTGAAGCCGAAAAAGAAGAGATAAACGTAATGAACAGGCCGCCAAAGAGAATAGATGAACCCTTTTTTGGAGGCAAAAAAATCCTGTTCAGCTGTCTGCAGGGGGTAGGTATACTTATAATAACCCTCACCGTTTACATCTTAGGTCTGCACTTCGGGTATGAAGCTGAAGAAGTAAGGGCAATGGCATTTATCACCTTAATTGTTTCAAACATCGCTGTTATATTAACGAACAGGTCATGGACCGACAATATATTTAAGATTATAGCTACTCCCAATAAGGCTGTATTATGGGTTACAGGCGGGGCAGTTTTCTTTCTGGCACTGATTTTAAATATTCCTTTTTTTCTGGGTCTATTCCAGTTCCACAAACTTACATTGATCAATATCATCATCTGTATTTTAGCGGGATTATCAACCATCGTTTGGTTCGAAATTTATAAAATGATTAAACTGAGAAAACATGTATCGCTTTAAAGTATAAGTGAAACTAATTATTATTCAGCGATTTACACCCCCGTCTCTTAATCTTAAGAGAAGGGGGAGGGGACCTGCCTGCCGGTAGGCAGGGATGAGTTCAGAAAATAAAGGGAGGAAACAGGAAAGGGGGTAAATTTAAAGATAAATATGAATGCACTTTGTTAACTTAAATGATGTTTAAAAAATGTGGTTTTCCAAATCAAAAGAAGAAGTTCTTAGAGAAATTAATGTCGATCCATTGCATGGTCTTTCTGAAGAAGAAGCAAAAGCCAGATTGGAAAAATACGGTGTAAATAAGCTGCTTGGAAAAAAGAAGAAGAGCATTTTTAAAATGTTCATTGCACAGCTTCAGGATTGGCTTATCTATGTCTTGTTTGTGGCAGTAATTATTACTCTGTTTATGGGCGAGTATGTAGATGTAATAATCATCTTACTCGTAATTATTATTAATGCTGTTCTTGGCGTAGTTCAGGAAGTCAAAGCAGGCAGAGCTATTGAAGCACTTCAGAAAATGTCATATCCTAAGGCACTTGTCCGCAGAAATGGAGTAGTCATAAAAGTTGATTCCGAAAAAGTTGTACCGGGCGATATTCTAATCCTTGATGCCGGGCAGTTCATAGCTGCGGATATTCGTTTAATTGAGTCGGCAAATCTTCAGATAGAGGAATCGTCACTGACAGGCGAATCTGTTCCTTCCGATAAAGTTGCATCACTTATTCACGACGATCCCAACACGCCACTGGGAGACCGTGTGAACGTTGCTTTTATGTCAACCCTTGTTACCAATGGAAGAGGTGTTGGAGTTGTAGTTGAAACCGGGATGAATACCGAAATTGGTAAAATTGCTAATATTATTAACACGGAAGAAAAGTCTAAAACCCCTTTGGAAATCCGGTTAGATGAATTAGGAAAAACACTTGGTAAGTTTACCCTCGGGATCTGTGCCATTATTTTCATCATTGCTTTACTCCAGGGCAGAAATCTGGCAGAAATGTTCCTTATGTCGGTTTCTCTGGCTGTAGCAGCCATACCGGAAGGTCTTGCAGCCATCGTAGCCGTAGTTCTTTCTGTCGGTGTAACCAGTATGTCTAAGAAAAACGCCATAATTAAAAAATTGCCTGCCGTTGAAACACTGGGATCTGTCAACATTATCTGTTCCGATAAAACGGGTACATTAACACAAAACAAGATGACAGTTACAACATATTTCAATCTGGAGGGTGAAGTATCCGTTGAACGGGGTAAGAAAAACACTGCCACTGAAGATGTGAAATTGCTTGCAAAAGCCATGATTCTTTGCTCCGATGCAACCTTTGATAATGGCCATGGAACTGGCGACCCTACAGAAATTGCGTTGCTGGTTTTAGGAGACGATCTTGGAATAAACAGAAAAATATTAAATGCCGAAAACAAACGAACCGGTGAATTTTCTTTTGATTCCGATCGCAAATTAATGTCAACACTCACCTCAGAAAATGGAAAGTTTAAGGTTTATACAAAGGGCGCTATCGGTAACCTGATAAAAATTTCTACACATGTTTTAGAAAAAGGCAAAGTAGTTGCTATTACGGATGCACACAAAAAACAATACCATACCGCAACGGTAGGCATGTCGAACGGTGCGCTTCGTACGCTGGGGGTAGCCTATAAGCCGGTAGATTCTGTCATTGAAGCTTCTGAAATGGAAAAAGATCTGATCCTTATCGGGATTGTAGGAATGATCGACCCACCAAGAACTGAAGTGAAGCCTTCTATTCAAAAAGCAAAAAGCGCCGGTATTACATCCATAATGATTACCGGTGACCACAAGAATACAGCATTCGCCATTGCATATGAACTTGGAATAGCTGAAAGCATTGATCAGACCATTACTGGTCAGGAAATTGATGACCTTACAGATGAAGAATTTACAGACAGAATTTTCAGGTATCGTGTATTTGCACGTGTTTCCCCTGAACATAAAGTAAAAATTGTCCGTGCCCTGAAGTATCACGGGAATATTGTATCCATGACAGGCGATGGTATTAACGATGCACCCTCATTAAATGCTGCTGACATAGGTGTTGCAATGGGAATTACAGGTACCGACGTTGCCAAAGGGGCATCGGATTTGATTCTTACAGATGATAACTATGCTACTATTGTTTCTGCAATTGAACAAGGTAGGAATATTTACAATAACATTAAGAAGTCTGTTATTTTTCTCCTAACCTGTAACCTTGGCGAAGTGGTTACCGTCTTTTTTACACTTCTTATAGGATGGAAAGCTCCGTTAATTGCCACTCAGCTTCTGTGGATTAACCTTATCACAGATTCTTTTCCCGCAGTTGCATTGGGCATGGATCCCGGAAACCCGGATGTGATGAAAGAAAAACCACGGGATTCAAAAGAGAGTTTCTTTGCAGGCGGTGCTGGTCTGCATGTTATACTTGGTGGTATCTTAATCGGTGCATTAACGATTTTAGCTTTCTGGTTCGGATATTATGAACATGGATACAGCCCATTTGACGATTCAGTTCCGGCAAATACAGTTGAATATGCCAGAACTATGGCCTTTATGGTACTGGTTATTTCTCAGTTGTTCTACTCGTTAGCTGTAAGGAGTAGTTTAAAATCTATTTTCCAGATTGGAGTCTTCTCTAATAAATATTTGACAGCATCCATTGTGCTGGGTGTGCTTCTTCAATTGATAGTAATTGGTATTCCGGCAATGCAACGCGCATTCAATTTGCAAATGCTTGATCTTCGGGGCTGGATAATAGCAATTTTCTTAGGGTTGGTTCCGCTACTGTTAAACGAGTTTCTTAAAATATTTTTTCGGGCTTTTCACAAGGCTCGATTTAATTCCTGACATGATAGATTTGAAGCAATAATTAAATAGAAATCTTTCGGGATCTCTTTCATAATCTATAATTCCCACTCTCACGTCTTTACCCGGCATCGGGTTTGAATCCAACACTTTTATATTGGCAATTAATGAAATAAATCTCTCTCTAAAGGCTGTTGTATCATCAGTCCGTTTACTCTTAACTGCAATATCCAATCCATGATAAAGCATGGTCATTTTACCGGTTGCCTTATCGTTATTTGCCGTAAA
>JBAWXY010000074.1:0-11761 GCA_037143835.1 Bacteroidota bacterium | reverse complement strand
AACCGTTCGCTTTACAAAGCAGAATATGAGGCTGTTGTTGAGGAGATGGAGGACTTGGGTTTCAGAAATGGCTGGGTTCAGGATATGGATAGCTATCTGAGTTACCGCCCTGATTTCAGCAGTGAAAATCCATTTGAGTAGGCGATCCTCCCAGCTCCCGGAAGTGTGGCTAAATCCGAACCAGCAAAGGAAAAATGGACAAACGAACGCAGAACATTCGAATGTTGAATGCAGAAGTGAAGAATAATTCTTAATTCGCTATTCGATTGTTCTTCATTCTTACTTCAATTAATACTTACATAAATTTTCCCCTCTTCTGCAGGTTGAACAGGGCAACCAATAAAAATATGATTGATCCGGTTATCAGGATAATACGGTTTTTAAGTGTAATTATGGCCCAGGTTGTCTCATTTACATCGTAGGGAAGGTCATAAGGATTCAGGAATACATTCCACTGGCTTTTACGGAGAAAATCGATGAGTATCATGAAGAATAATCCAAAGATGATCATCAGTACTGCTGTTCCGTTTCCGTTCCTCACCACAGTTGACAGCATAAAGGCCATAATTCCAAGAAAGAGAACCGGGACCATCACCTGTGCCGTCATATTTACAAAACGGAATTTCACGATCAGAACAGAAGATAAAAAGGTAAAAACAAGCATTATCAGGAAAGCAATCACAAAGATCAGGACTATCCTTACCAGCCAGACTTTATATCTGTAGTTCGGTATTCCGAACAGGATCTCGATGGTCCGGGCATCCTGATCATTTTGAATACCGAAGGCTGAAGGATAAAAGACTAGCAGTAGTCCTGAAAAGAGAAACATACCGTAGAGATCATTCATTCTTGAAATATCATTGGAGAAGACATAGATTACTGAAAGACCAAGATAAAACAAGACCGATCCTGCGAGAAACCAAATAAATTTATTAGCAAAGATTATTCGCAGGTTATAAACAATCATTTTATAGATGAGAGTGGAAATGTTATGTAAGTTGTTCGTTTTCATTTATGTACTGTTACATTATTTTCAGAACCCGGATAATCTTTCCTTCTTAAAAGCCACAGGTAAGCATCTTCGAGGTTAGGACTTGCATTGGCAGCTCCTTCCCATGGCGAAAACTCCGAAATAACCCTCACCCTGACATTGTCTCCTTCCGACATATGGTGCACAACAAGGTGCTTTTCGACAAAGGTTCCAAAATCTTTAGCCGGGATATTAAACTGCCATACATGTCCTTCAGCCTCTTTTGTCATATCGATAGGTTTGCCAAAGTATCTCAGCTTCCCTTTATTAAGTACTGCAACCTGGTTACAGGAGCTTGAAATATCTTCAATGATATGAGTTGAAAATATTACTACTCTTTCGCGACTGAGTTCAACCAGAAGATTTCTGAACCTGATACGTTCTCTTGGGTCGAGACCGGCGGTAGGCTCGTCAACAACAAGGATACGAGGAAGGTGTAACAGTATCTGAGCAATTCCCATCCTTTGTTTCATCCCTCCGGAATAAGACCCGATCTTATCATGTCTGCGGTCCTCCATATGAACAGCATTCAGAACATAAGTTACTCTTTCTTCCCTGGTCTTTACATCAATAATATTTTTCAGCATGGCCTGATAATGAAGATATTCATGAGCTGTCATGTTCTCATAGCTGCCGAATTCCTGAGGCAGGTAACCGATAAGCCCCTGAAGCTCTTCCCTCATCTTTTGGGTGTCGAGCCCATTGATCCAGACCTTGCCATAACTCTGCTCAAGGATCCCGCAGATAATTCTCATCAAAGTTGTTTTTCCTGCCCCGTTTGGACCGAGTAATCCGAACATTCCATTTCCAATGTTGAGAGAAACACAACTTAATGCTTTAAATGATTTCTTCTTTTTGCCAATAAGCGGAACATCTGCAACAATCTTATAAACAGTCTTCCTCAGCCCTTTAAACCTGCCCTCAAGCCGGTAGATATCAATATTTTCCCTGGTCAGTTTTTGTCCGGTTTTGTAAATAAACAAACCTGTAAACCAAAGGAATCCCAGAATCAGAACTACCACGATGTTTTCCCATTTATGCTGGAACCAGATGAGATTGAGAAGAGGAATGATCCAGAATATGGCAAAATCGGCGATTTGTGATATTTTTTTCAGCCATCTTTTTTCCCCGTTTGCTGTCAGGTTTGAAAAAAGTTTCCTAAAGGTTGTCCAGACACCAGACAGGAAAAACCAGGTCGCCATACTGAAAACGAAAATCCAGAATCCATTATCGAGGTAGAAATAGGTGAAATATATAATGTATCCAAGCAATGGTGCCTGCCAGGCTATCTCGCTCATATCCTTCCATGACTTATACTGTTTTTCAAAGCCTAACCGTTTCCTGATCCTGGCTCCGCCTTTCCATTCTCGTGCCCACCGGTTTTCTCTTTCGTAGATTTTTACAAGACTCTGGATATAAATGTTAATGTTCTCGTCGGGAGAAATGACTGTTTCTCTGGCTTTCTTCAGACTGTTCATTACAAACCATGTACCTGCCGGAACTAAAATCACTGTCAGAATTGAGGTAATGATCTTCCAGAGAAAATTATCTATATAGCTGTAAATAAAGAATATAGTGGTAACAAATAAAACAAGCTGTATAATTTTATTCTTCCATCCCAAAGAATGGAACCAATTTAATGCAATTTCAAGTCCGGTATAAAAGGTTGGAATGAATACTAAAGTGAGTAATGTACTGAGAGTCAATCCGCCGATCACTGTAATTGCGAATGTAGCTCCGATTACGGAAACATATTCAGACTGACCCATAGCCAGAGGAATCATTGCTATTACAGTAGTTGAAGCTGTAATAAGAATAGGACGTAACCTGGCAACTCCTGCTGTCATTAATGCTCTCTGAACCCGGTTTCCTCTCTTTCTCAGAATATTGGTATAGTCTATCAGTATGATACCATTATTAACTACCACCCCGAGCAATATCAGAAATCCCATCAGGGTATTTGCATTCAGAAGAGAGTTATTGGTGAGTATCAGGGCAATAAGAGATCCGAGGGCAGCCAGAGGGATACTGAACATAAGAACTACAGGAGTTACCAGTGATTCAAATACGGCAGCAAGGATCATGAATATCAGAAGAAAAGCAACTCCGATGAGGTAATAGAAATCTTTCAGCTGGTCCTCCTCATGTACAATCTCAACTGCTATCCCCGCCGGAATATTCAATCCGGCAACTATTGATTCAATTTCCAGTCTGGCTCCTTCAAGAAGATCTTTGGAGTTTTTAATCTCCTCATTGAAATTATAAGTCACAGTTACCCTTTTTTCCTGGTTCTCCCTGTGGATGTTTCCCATACCGGAAGAGAATACAATACCGGAAAGTTCTTCCATCTCCATTACTGAGCCATTACTTCCGTTAACCTCAAGATGTTTAAGATCATCAATTGTTTTATCCGGGTTTACTTTTATTGCACTATCCTCCTGAGCATACTTGATCATGATATCGTAGCTCTCAGTTCCCTGTTTAAAAGTTGCACCCGAGGAATATTCACGTCCGAAGGTTGAAAGGGCAGAAGAGAGGTTGCCGAGAGTGTAGTTATTTCTCCCCATATAATCCATATCGAAATTAAGATGTACTTCCGGCTTATTATCCTGAACATTGACATTCGAACTGCTGATTGTGGAAAGATCATCTACATATGATTTAATATCGTCAGCCAGATTTTTCATCTGACCGAAATTCTGACCTTTAATAATTATGCTCTCCCTTGTTGAACCGATTCCCAGAAGGTTCATGAAATCTGACCCCGGGTTGTAAGTATCACCGCCGCTACCACCACCGCCACCAGAGAAACCACCCCCTGTTGAAAGTTCATCCATGTTGATATCGGCAGAAGAAATATTCTTTGTTTTCTCCGAAATATCATTTTTTATTTCGGGAAGGGTCCGCTTACTGGTTTTATCCCACTCTTTTGAAAGATTGATTGTGACGGTTGCCTTTTCTTCCTCAATCCGGCTTACGATATCTTCTTTTTCAGGAAGGGATGCCAGCCTCGATTCAATTTCTGCTACAACTGCATCTGTTTTTTCAAGCGTAGCACCCCCTGGCATAGTAACAGATAGTCTGAAGTTCGGGGTATTGATTTCCTGTGTTGTAGTGATGCTTAGTGTAAGACTGATCAGCAATGCAGCAAAGAAAATTACTAGTGTGCCGATAATGGTAGATGCAGGTTTTCTCATGCTCGCCTTTAATACAAGATGATAGCCCTGAATTAGTCTGTTGTGAATGGAAAGTTTTTTAAATATTTCTGAATCGCTTTTCGATGTTCTTGTTAGGAGAAAGTAGGTTGCCATTGGGATAAACAACAATGCAACAGAAAGAGATATTACCAGAGTAGAAATGATTGATACTCCTATGTTTTTACCTATAATTTTTACCAGAAAATTATCTGAAAAAATAAAAGGCAGGAATACTATTATTGTTGTAAGTGTCCCTGCGAAAATAGATCTCCAGACTTCTGAAGTGCCCTGTTTGACAGCAGTCTCGTGATCTTTTCCCTGGCCTGCCAACCTGTAAATATTCTCTAAAACCACAACAGAATTATCGACGAGCATTCCAATCGCAAGAGCCATTCCCACAAGGGTAAGGCTGTTAATTGAAATATCGAAAGCATAGAAAAAATTGAAAGCAGCATAAACTGAAACCGGAATTGAAACAGCAATTATGGCTACCAGACGGATGTTTCGCAAGAAGAACCACAGTATCATTATAGCCAGAATACCACCAATTACAGCAAGATTAATGATCTCATTTATGTTCTTCTCCATTATCTCGGCACTATTGTTCTGGACAACAATTTCGACTCCGGCAGATAGAAGGGTTTTATTCAGTTCATTTACCTGATTTATTGCTACATGCGAGAGATTTATCAGATTTGCCTGATTGTCATTAACAAGAGTAACCGTTACTGCATCAAGGCCGTTAACTCTGCTGTAAGAGCTCTGTTCCTTTACCCCAAAAAAGATTTCAGCTACATCACGTAATAAAACCGGTCCGGCCGATTTGACAATAATATTACCGATTTCCTTAACATCAGTATATTCAGAGGTGACATTAACAAAGAGTTTATTACTGCCATCAGCAACCTTTCCGACAAAAGTCCTGTTAGCTCCATTATTATTAAGCAGATTCCTGATCTGACCCATAGAAATGCCATTAGCCTTGCAAGCCCTTTCATTCAGGCGTATCTCAATTGAATTCTCCTGTCCGCCATAGACCTGAACTCCTGCGATACCGTCAATGTTTTCAAATTTAGGTTTGATCTCCCTGTCGGCGATATTTCTGATCCTGTCAACCCCTCCTTCGCCTCGTACCTGGAGTTCCATGAACTGGTTTGTAAGTTGCTGGAGATCGATTTTAATGACATTTATTATAAACTCTGTGGGTATTGAGTTCTTAACTATATCAATTTTTTCCTGGAGTTTAAGATTTGCATATTTCAGATCAGCATTCTGATTATAATAAATCATAATCGTTCCGCTCCTTGAAGTAATATTTGATTCGATTTTTTCAATCCCTTCAAGAGTTCCTATTGCACCTTCGATTGGTATAATTGCCTGAGCTTCTATATATGCAGGATCCATTTCCAGAGGAGTACCGACCTGTACAATCAGTGTTGGCAACTGTGCATTAGGAAATAGCTCAACAGATAGCTTCTTGTACGATACATAGCCGAGCATCGTAAGCCCTATGAAGAGCATACTGATAAGAATTCTTCTTTTTAAAATAAAGTCCATTTCTGTCTTATAAGAAAATTATCTTAGATCTACAGTTCTCTTATTTGCACCTGTCAACCAATCACTTAAACTATCAAAGACCCAATAAACACATGGAATTACAACAAGTGTCAACAGGGTTGAAGAGACCAGCCCTCCGATTACAGCAAGCGCCATAGGAGCTCTGAGAGAGGCGCTATCTCCAATTCCTATAGTAAGAGGAAGAAGGGCTAGGATTGTAGTCAGACTGGTCATGAGTATTGGTCTGATTCTCTGTGTACCGGCGAGAACTATTGCTTCTTTTTTTCGCATTCCGGTTTCTCTCAACTGATTAATCCGGTCGATCAGCAGGATTGCGTTGTTTACAGCTATACCTCCAAGCATTATTATTCCTATATAGGCCATCATATTCAGAGTTTGTCCCAGCAAAAAGAATGTCAGGACTGTACCAACGCCAGCTAATGGGATAGTAAGCATTATCACAAACGGTTGTATAACAGACTCAAATTGAGCTGCCAGCACCATGAAAACAAGAATCAGTGAAAGCATAAGTGCGAAAGAAAGGTTCGACATGGATTCTTTCCGCTTTAGTTCCTCCCCGGTAAACGCCATCTTATAATCGACAGGTAATATTACTGCTTTCAGTGATGCCTCTGCATCTTTTACCACCTGGTCGAAAGCTGAGTTTCCGCTGACCATGGCATAAATATAGCAAGTCCTTGTCTGATTTCTTCTGGTGATCTCTCTTGGACTGACAATTGTTTTGATAACTGCAAGTTCGCTCAGAGGTACTTTAACACTACCGGCAGTAATCAGAAGATCGCGCAGCTGGTGAAGTGACAGATCACCTAACTTGATTGTGATATCTTTCATTTCGCCGTTTTTTTCAAAACTTCCGGCTGAAGAACCTGACAAATAGCTTTTTATCTGGTTAATGACACTCTCTACTGTAACACTATAATAACTGGTTTTGAATCGGTCTATAGCAACTTCTACCTCAGGAGTACCTTCATCCATGGAGGTAGTTATGTTATAGAGGCCGGTGTTATTCATCAGAATGGCTTTGGATTCATTCACTATTCTCTCAAGCTCATAGTAGTCGTCACCGGATACCTCAAGTGAAAACGGAGCTCCGGATGTTCCGAGAGATGATTGAAGGGCAGTCTCTTCTCTTGTAAAACTGATATCTAAGTCTGGAATGGTTTTAAGGTAATTTCCAATAAGCGAAATTGCCTCCTCTGTTCTGGATGCAAAATCATTGGTAAGAATCACCTTGAGAGAAGCGGTGTTTTCACCTTTTGTTCCCGAAGTCTGGTTCAATGAGAATGTATTATCAGCACCTGCCTGGCAATAAATCATTTTTACCTTATCTCCCAGTAGTTCCCTTATAATCCCCTCAGTTTTAGAAGCTGTGCTCTCAGTACGTAAAAGACTGGTCCCCGCTGGAAGTTTAAGATCTACAGTAAATTCAGCGGATTCCGATTTTGGCATGAATTCGCTTCCAAGCCGTGGAATAAGCAACCCTGATGCTACCATCAGCAGAACAGATAATAGAATGACTAGTTTTCTCTTTTCAATTGTGTTTCTAAGAAATCTTTCATACCATTTGAAACGAAGAGGAGGGGTCATATCAACCTTTTTCTTTTTATCGGAGAACAATGTCGATACCAGCATAGGTATCACAAGCATGGCAACTACCAAAGATGAAATAAGTGAAAATGCCACAGTCCAGGCCTGATCCTTAAACATCTCTCCTGAAGCTCCGTGCAGGTAAACTATCGGAAGGAAAACAACAATAGTGGTCACCGTTGATGCAGTTATTGCACCCCCAACTTCTCCAGTGCCCTGGATAACAGCCTTCTTTAACGGTATACCTTCTTCACGGAGGCGGGTTATATTTTCAAGAACAACAATGGCATTATCAACCAACATACCTGCTCCAAGTGCCAGTCCCCCAAGAGTCATTATATTGAGAGTGAGATGGTTAAAATACATCAGGTTGAATGTCGCAATTATTGAAATAGGAATCGCAACACTGATGACCAGTGTTGTCCCTATTCTTCTGAGGAAAATGTAAAGGATAAACACAGCCAAAAGAATCCCGATAATCAGAGTATTTTGTACTTCCCCGATAGCATTATGAATGTATGCACCCTGATCCTGCACTCTGATAAATTCATAACCTGGCAAGGCTTTTTCAAGTTCGGCTATAGCTGTTTCAAGACTCTTTACAGCATCAACAGTATTGAATTTTGGCTCTTTATAGATCGATAAACCTATGCATCGTTCACCATTGATTGTCACAATATTTTCAGGATCCTTATTTGCAAATTTTATTGTGGCAACATCCCGCAGATAAACAGGTACTCTTCCTGAAACTGATGCGGATGTTGAACTCTGGCTTGCTGCTGTACCGGTTGAAGCTGATTGTTTAAACCCTACCACTATACTTTCAAGATCATCAATATCTTCAAGAACACTTACTCCCTTCACAACATATTTAAGTCCCATATCCACTATTGATCCACCTGATACATTCCTGTTATAATTATTGATCTGGGCGGCGATGGCATCTGATGTGAGACCGAATGATTCGAGTACATATTTATTTGTTTCAATAACGACTTCACTTTCCTCTATTCCGGTGAGTTTAACATCAGCAATTCCTTCAATCCTGACCAACTCGTTCCTGATGTAGTTTTCAGCTACTTTCCTGAGTTCATCCATGTTGGTGATGCTGGTATTTTTCAAACCAACTATCATTACGGGGGCGGCATTCGGATCGTACTGGGAAATAGTAAAATCCTCAAGACCGGAAGACTGGCTGAAGGAGTTTAGTTCTTTCTGAAGATCAAGAAAGGCTTCATCCATGTCCTTGTTCCAGTCGTATTCAACTGTAACGGTGGCAGATCCGACTTCTGAGACTGATGATACCTGTACAACATCACTTTGACGCATTGCGAGTGATTCGATCTGATCGACATAGTTTTTCTCTATCTCTTCAGGTGGCTTTTCACCTGCTTTCAGCTCAATATAGATCTTTGGAGTGTTCAGGTCAGGGAACAGATCGGTTCCCAGTTTACCGAAAGATATAAACCCCAAAAGAACTATCCCCAGCACAAGCATTAAGACTGTAACGGGGTATTTTACAGCAAATTGGGCAATCCTGTTCATGTCAGTTTTTTAATAATTTTTACCTTCGACTTGTTGCTGAGAGTTTCAAAGCCACTTGTTACAACACGTTCATTTTTAGTCAGTCCTCTTGTAACTTCAACATCGGTAATATTCTCCAGCCCGGTTTCAATAATTCTTTCAGCAGCTACGCCGCGGTCGATAATGAAGACAGTTTTTCCCCTCTGGCGTGAGAGAATTATACTTTTTGGGATTACTATTACTGAATCTTTATGGCTGGTAATTATATCTGCTTTTACAAACATCCCGGGACGGAGAAGTAAATTTGGGTTGTTAATTGAAATATTGCCTTTAAATGTCCGGGTATCGGCGTTAATTGCAGGTGATAATTGGGTTATGTTTCCTATTATAGTATCCTCGGGGATAGTATAATTTGTCAGTTTGACAACCTGTCCCGGTTTAATGACTGAGATATATTTTTCAGGAAGCTGAACATCCATGTACATTACCTGATAATCCATAATTTTAACTATAGTCGATCCGGTCTCAACCTGGGTGCTTTGAGTATAATAGGGGAGATCCACAATTACACCATCAATCGGAGCAACTATCCTGGTTTTATCGAGCTGAAGTTTTGCATTTTCAACAGTTGTTTTCGCATTTGCATAATTGATGCTTGCCGTCTTAAGATCCTTGAGGGTTACCCCTCCTTTCTCGTAAAGGGACTCCTGTTTTTTAAGTTCACTTTCAGAAAGTTCGAGATTCAGTTCATTGGTTTCGAGCTTAATGGAATTCACATACTCTTTATCCTCGAGTCGTGCTATAAGCGCTCCTGCTTTAATTTTATCTCCAAGTTGCCAGAATCTGCCTTTCTGAGGATTCTTTTCAAGATAATAGGAGGCGGTTATCTTTGATTTGAGTTGGATCTCTCCTTTCGGGAAAGCTGTACCCGTTGTATTTATGAATTCTTCAATCGGTTTGAGCTTAATGTCCTCGACTGAAACAGGGATTTCAACATCCGCATTGAGGTTCTGGTCCTGATTCCTGCAGCCGGCCAATGCTATTAACGCAACTGCAATAATGAAAATACTTTTTTGCATGATATTATTAATTATGTATTATTTATCTATTGTCATTACCGGTGAAACTGCTTCTTTTTTCTCAAAGTCATATAGAGTCTGAATTTTAAGATTAAGAAGTTCAAGCTTATAGGAGATAAGCGAATTAGTGAACGTAAGCTGCTTCTCAGAAAGCTGGTTCTGGTATATATTGAGGTCCATACCTGTAAGATCACCGTTTTTGTATTTTTCGAGATTCAGATCGTAAGTAAGCTGTGCATTTGTAACTGATTGCCGGGCGATTTCAATCTGGTTTTGAAGATTGAGAAGGTTCCTGTAGACTTTTCTGACACCCAGGATGATGTTATTCTGCTCTTCTTCGAGGGTAATATTTGCTGTTTCAATTGAGGCTTCAGTAGCTTTTATTCTTGCCTTTCTTTCACCCCAATCCCAGAGCGGGATAGTAAGCGAAAGAGCAACAGTCTCATTATCAGTCGGACTGGCATAGACATTTCCGAATTTTTCATTGTCTCCAAAAAGTCCGAGTGAAAGTCCAAGGCTTCCTTTGAATTCATTTAATGCTTTAGTCTGGATCAGGTCGAATTGTGATATTTCAATATCAATCTCACGCTGCCGGAGTTCCATCCTGTTAGCCAGTCCCTGGTCAATGGCAAATGATATGTTAACCGCTACAGTATCTACTGAAATGTTGGGGATAACAAGAATATCGTCATAAAGACTCATTCCGATCAGAAGCTTGAAGTCATCCTTTGCATTTTCAAGGGAAACCTGCTTATTCTCAAAATCTGATTTTGTTGTGGCCAGATTCAGTTCTGCCTGAAACATCTCTTCCCTGGCAGAAATGCCTGCGTCGACTTTATTTTTAGAGACCTCATAACTTTTTTGCATATTCTGATAGGCCTGATTTGCTATGTCAAGACTTTGTTGCTGCTGATACACACTGTAAAAGTACTGGGTAACCATTTTCTCAAGCGAGAGCAGCTGAATTGCGTAATTAAGTTGTGCATTTTCAAGCGCTAACTGGAGTTCTTTAAGTTGTAGTTTAGTTCTATTGTAAGTAAACAGGGGTTGATCGATGTTAAGCGAAAGGTTATTACTGAATCCTTTTGTTGTGGTGCTGGTGTACTCACTATAGGAATCTTTATATCCAAACCTGTTTGTCAATGAGATTCTTGTATCTGTCATAACAATTGGCTGGGTAACTGTAAAAAGACCATAGCTTTCAGTTGTTGTCCTGGAGTTCCATTTTGAGATGAGGTCATTGAATTCTCTGTTCTGTGTATACCCGATTGGATTAAGGATCAGCGAGAAGTTAGATTTCAGGGCGGCATTCTGTGCATTCAGATTCTCCTGGCTTCTTATAAGGTTTAACCTTGTCTTTTTCATTGAAGGGCTGTTTGATTCTGCAATACTCATAGCCTGTTCAAGCGTTAGTCCTTGTTGCGAAAAACCTGTTATGTTGCAGATTAACAGCAGGAATAAAATTATCAGCTGTGTTTTAATTATTCTATTGATGTGTTCCATATTAATGAAATTTATTCTTAATTCTTCATTCGTTTGTTCTTCATTCGTTTGTTCATTTCAACAAGGAATTCACTTTAGTTTTGCCTTTTGCCTTTCTCCTTTTTACTTCATCTCTGTTTCACCCATTTAACAGCGTCTCCGATCACAATACTACCTGCTGACTGATTTGTGAGTACAACTTTAGCGGTATCGGGAGAGAGGTAATACCGGCCAAGATTATTCCAGCCACCTTCTGCATTTTCATAATCAAGAGTGATCTCCTC